>JBBDTT010000188.1:0-20960 GCA_040904285.1 Actinomycetota bacterium | reverse complement strand
GCGCCGGCCGCGAGCGCCAGGGCTGCGACGATCCACAACGGCCAGGCAATCGTCACGGCCGCGGCGCGGGCGTGTCAACCGCTCCTTCCCAAATCACGCGGGCTCGGCGAGAATGCCCCGGTCCCCTACTCGCAGGAGCACATCGACATGGCCCAGAGCCCGCCCAGCTACACGCACACCGGACAGCGCTACGTCCTCGGACACGGAGGCGACTACTACGGCATCTGGGACCGCTCGAACCCGGCCGCGCCCACGTGGAGCTTCCCCAGGACGCAGGACGGGTGGGCGCAGGCCTGGGCCCAGTTCTCGGCCGTCGAGCCGCAGGCGCAGCCGGTCGGATCATCCGTCGCGCCGCCCGCCCCCTACGCGCCCGCGCCGTACGCGCCCGCGCCCTATGCCGGCGCGCCTCAGCCCGGGTACGCGGCGCCGCCGCAACCCGTCTCGGGCGCGTGGTGGCTGCTGCCGATCTTCGTGGGCTGGCTGGGCGGGCTCATCGCCTACTTCTCCGTCCGGGACCGGGACCGGGGCAAGGCCAAGGCCATGCTGTGGACCGGCATCATCATCAGCGTCGTCGTCTTCATCCTGGTGTACTCCGCGAACCGGGCGGTGATCGACTCGCTGCGGTAGCGCGAGCTCAGGGCCCGGGAGGCGCCGCACGGGAGGCCCGGGCCGCCTCGCGTTCGTGCCGCTCGATGGCCAGCTCCACCAGACGATCGACGAGGTCCGAGTAGGACAGGCCCGAGGCCCGCCACATCATCGGGTACATCGACACGCCCGTGAACCCGGGGATGGTATTGATCTCGTTGACGTAGAGCTCTCCCGGTTCGCGCACGAAGAAATCGACGCGGGCCATCCCCTCGCACTCCGTGGCTCGAAAGGCGGCCACCGCCATGCGCTGGACGGCCTCCACCGTCGCCGGCGTCAGCGAGGCGGGAACCTCGATGACCGTGTTCTGGTCGAGGTACTTGGCGCGGTAGTCGTAGAACTCGCCGGCCGCGATCACCTCGCCCGGGACGCTCGCCACCGGCTCGTCGTTGCCCAGCACCGCGCACTCGATCTCCCTGAAGCCGTCCATCCCCTTCTCGACCAGCGCCTTGCGTCCGTGCCGGAACGCCTCCGCCAGCGCATCGTCCAGGCCGTCGAGCTGCTTGACCTTGGTGATGCCGACGGACGACCCGAGCGAGGAGGGCTTGACGAAGACCGGGAACCCGAGGGCCTCGGTCCGGGCTCCGGTCTGTTCGGGATCGTCCTCCCAGTCCGGCTCGGTCACGACCAGATGGGGGACGACCGGAAGGCCCACCGACCGGAACAACGTCTTCTGGACGGCCTTGTCCATCCCCACGGCCGAGGCCAGGACCCCCGCGCCCACGTACGGGATTCCGGCCAGCTCCAGGAGACCCTGGATCGTCCCGTCCTCGCCGAACGGTCCGTGCAGGACGGGGAAGACCACGTCGAAGTCGGCCCGCTCGCCATCCTCGGACACGAGGGCCCGGTCCCCGGGCTCGCTCGACAGCGAGACGGCCCGGCCGGCGTCCTCGGCGACGGCCGCAAGCGACCCCGTGGGGGCTCCGGCCGGGAGCTCGGGGGGTCCGTCCAGCAGGTGCCACCGGCCGCCCCGGTCGATGCCGATCGCGACGACCTCGTAGTGCTCGGGATCGAGGGCGTCGATCACCGCCCGGGCCGAGATCACGGAGACCTCGTGTTCCGCGGAGCGGCCGCCGAAGATCACGGCCACGCGACGGCGTGCGGTCATGCCTTCTCCAGCGCCCGGTCGAAGTCGGCGAGCACGTCCCGAGCGTCCTCGATGCCGACCGACACCCGAACGAACCCCTCGCCGATCCCCGCCTCGGCCCGCTGCTCCGGCGTGAGCTGGGTGTGCGTCACCGAGGCCGCGTGCACGACCAGCGTGTGGGTGCCGCCCAGGCTGGGGGCGACCATCGCCACCTCGAGGGCCTGCTGGAACCGCCGGCCCGCCTCCAGCCCGCCGTCGACCTCGAACGACAGCATGCCGCTCGGCCCGCGCAGGAGCTTCCGCGCCACCGGGTGGTCCTCGTGCGAGGGCAACCCCGGGTACCAGACCCTGGTCACCTTCGGGTGGTTCTCGAGCATCTGCGCGAGGGCCAGCGCGGTCGAGCAGTGCCGGCGCATCCGAAGCTCGAGCGTGTGGATCCCCCGAAGCGTCAGCCACGCGTCGAACGGCGCCGCGGTCCCTCCCAGGTCGATCGACATCTCCCGGATCGGCTCGAGGGAAGCCCGATCTCCGACCGCGATTCCGCCGATGAGGTCGGAGTGTCCGCTCAGGTACTTCGTCGTCGAGTGCACGACGACGGAGGCACCGAGGCCGAGGGGGTTGCACAGGAACGGGCTCGCGAAGGTGTTGTCGACGACCAGGGGGATTCCCCGCTCCCGACACCCTCGCCCCAGCACCTCGAGGTCCGGGACCGACATGCGCGGGTTCCCGATCGTCTCGGCATACACGGCCTTGGTGCGCTCGCCGGTCGCGCCGAGGACGTCCTCCGCGCGGTGGGAGGCGGCGAACGTCACGTCCACGCCCCACCGGGGCAGGATCCGGCTCATCACCGAGTGCGATCCGCCGTACAGATCGGGACTCGTCACGACCTCGTCGCCCGCCTGGACGAGGGCGGCGAGCGTCGTCGTGATCGCCGCCATCCCGCTGGCGAACGAGACGCCTCGCTCGGCCCCCTCGAGGTCGGCGACGACCTTCTCCAGCGCGTCGCGGGTCGGGTTGTGCCATCGCGTGTAGACGAACCCGGCGTCCTTGCCGCGACGGATGAGGTCCGCCATGACCTCCGGGTCCTCGAACGCGTACGTCGCCGTCTGGTAGATCGGGACCGACACGGGCCGGGCGTCGCCGGGGTCGGTGTCCCAGCGAACCGCCCGGGTCGTGAACCCCGGCTCGCGCTCCATGACCGGGCCAGCCTACCGGACGCCCTTGCCAGCCGCCGGACGCGGGATTAGGGTCGAACGGACGCCCCGCGACGAAGGGAGACGCGCATGGGACACCCCAACGAGGACCTCGTCCGCCGCGGGTACGAGGCGTTCGCTGCCGGCGACGTCGCCACGATGACCGAGCTGATGGCCGACGACGTCGTGTGGCACACTCCGGGGCGCAGCTCGATCTCCGGTGACCAGAAGGGCCGCGACGCGGTGCTGCAGTTCTTCGGCAAGATCGCCCAGGACACCGGCGGGACGTTCAAGCTGGACGTCCACGACATCGTCGGCAACGACGAGCACGTCGTCGCGCTGACGACCTCGACCGGGCAGAAGGACGGCCGGTCGCTGAACGCTCACATCATCAACACGTTCCACGTGAAGGACGGGAAGCTCACCGAGGCGTGGGCCGCGAGCGACGACCAGTACGCGGTGGACGAGTTCTGGGGCTAGCCGCCGAGCCCGCCCCGGCGTCCGCTGAGTCGGGCTACCAGCTGTGCGGGTCCGACAGGGCCCGCTCGAGGACGTGGCGGTTCAGGTTGCCGCCGGTGAGGATCGTGCCCACGCGGCGGCCCGCCAGGCGCTCGTGCAGCCGGACCACGCCGGCCACACCCGCCGCCCCGGCGCCCTCCGCCAGGTTGTGGGTCTTCTCCAGGAGGAGCACGATCCCGCGGCGCATCTCCTCCTCGGTGGCCACGATGAGCTCGTCGACGTAGCGGTCGATCATCTGGAACGGCAACACGGTGGGGAACCGGCAGGCGAGGCCCTCCGCGAAGGTGACCGCGGTGGGCGCGTCGACCAGGTGTCCGGCCTCGCGGCTCGCGTAGTACGGCGCCACGGCCTTCGCCTGCACGCCGATGATCTCGATGCCGGGGTTGAGGGTCTTGGCGGCAAGCGAGACGCCGCTGATCAGGCCCCCGGCCCCGATCGGCACCACCAGGACGTCGAGGTCGGGCACGTCCTCGAGCATCTCCAGCCCGATCGTGCCGTGGCCCGCGACGATCCACGGGTCGTTGGCCGCGTGGAAGTACACGTAGCCCTTCTCCTGCTCGAGCCGCTGCGCCGCCTCGTTCGCGTCCTCCAGGTCGTCGCCCTCGAACAGGACCTCGCCGCCCAGGTTGCGCATCGCCTCGACCTTGTCGGGGTTGGCCTTCTCGGGCATGACCACGGTGGCCTTGACGTCGAGCAGGCGGGCCGCGTAGCACACCCCCTGCCCGTGGTTGCCCATCGAGGCGGTGACGACCCCGCGACGGCGTTCGGCCGTGTCGAGCGCGAGGACCTTGTTGAGGGTGCCCCGGACCTTGAACGCGCCGATGGGCTGGTGGTTCTCGTACTTCACGAACAACGTCAGCCCGAGCATGTTGCCGAGCGAGAGGGACTCGTAGAGGGGGGTCCGGCCGAGGTACGGCTCGATCATCCGGCGTGCCGCGAGGACGTCCACGAACGCCGGCTCGCGCGGAGCCGGCTCGTTCGCCGGGGCCAGCCTCCTCGCTTCCATCGCCCGCCTCTCCGTCGAGGCCCGTGCCACCGGAACCCTACCCCAGGGCCTGATCGATGCCGTGCAGCTCGGGCTTGGCCGAGCGGAGCATGAGGGAGAGCACCATATCGGCGGGGCTCACGCCCTCGTAGAGGACCTTGACCACGTGCTCGCTGATGGGGACCTCGACCCCGGCCCGCGCCGCAAGCTCGACCACCGCACGGCTCGTCTTGATGCCCTCGGCCACCATGTTCATCTCGCCGACGATGTCGTCGAGCGAGCGCCCCTTCCCGAGCTCCTCCCCCACGTGACGGTTCCGGGACAGCCGGGAGATGCAGGTGGCGACCAGGTCGCCCATCCCGGCGAGACCGGCGAACGTGAGCGGATTCCCGCCGAGGCGCGAGCCGAGCCGCGCGAGCTCGGCGAGCCCGCGGGTGATCAGCGAGGCGCGCGAGTTGTCGCCGAACCGCATCCCGTCGGCGATGCCCGCCGCGATCGCGATGACGTTCTTCATCGCGCCGCACAGCTCGCACCCGATCACGTCCGGGTTCGTGTAGACGCGGAAGAACGGGGCCATGAACACGCTCTGGAGGCGCTCGCACGTGGCCTCGTCGGCGCACGCCACCACCGTGGCGGAGGGCATCCGGGCCACGACCTCCTTCGCCAGGTTGGGGCCGGACACCACCGCCAGGCGCTCGGGACCGAGCCCTCCCTCCTCGGCCATGATCTCGGTCATCCGCTTCAGGCTCCCCTGCTCGATCCCCTTGGTCAGCGACACCACGGGGACCCCGTCCCCGAGCAGCGGCAGCACGTCGCGGAAGTTCTGGCGGAAGGCGTGCGACGGGATGCCCATGACGACCACCGAGGCCCCCGAGACGGCCTCTTCCAGGTCGTGGGTCCCCCGCAGCGAGGCGGGCAGCTCCACGTCCGGCAGATAGCCCGAGTTCGTGTGCAGGTCGGAGATCTCCTTGGCAACGGCCTCGCGCCGAGCCCAGATCACGGTCTCGATCCCCTTCTCGGCCGGGATCATCGCGAACGCGGTTCCCCACGATCCCGCTCCGATCACCGCGACGCGCTCGTTCATGGCCCCGCCCTAGGCCCAGCGCTTCGGGTAGCGGGCCCGAAGCTCCGCCACCAGCCGCGAGAGCTCGGCCATCACGTGGTCGGTCGCCTCGCGGAGCGCGCCGGGATCGTCCGCCCCGCGGTCGGCGTATTCGGAGAGGTCGATGGCCGGCGCGGCCTTCACCAGGATCGGGCGCCCGAACTTGAAGCTCTTCTCCTCGCCGCGGCGGGGCAGCGCGCGGTGCGACCCCCATACCGCGATCGGCAACACGGGGACGTCGGCCTCGAACGCGATGCGCGCGATGCCGGTCTTCCCCGGCATCGGGCTGTAGTCGGGGTTCTTGGTCAGGGTCGCCTCGGGGTAGATCACGACGCACTCGTCCTGGCGCAGGGCCCTGACCGCCGCGTCGACGGGCCCCCGGTCGCCGGTGCCCCGGTACACCGGGATCTGCCTGGCGCCCGTGATGACCTTGCGCAGGAACCAGTTCTCGAGCAGGTCGGACTTGGCCAGGTTCCGCGGGCGGCGACCGGCGCGCACCAGGAAGAGACCCTGGCACAACGGGTCGAGCTCGGAGATGTGGTTGCACGCGACGAGCAGCGGCCCCGAGGGGGGCACGTGCTCCATCCCCTCCATGTTCCAGTTGAACCAGAAGGCCAGCGACGGCCGAAGCACCGTCGTCACCGCCCTGAACCACGGCTCGGCCAGCGTCGTCTCCTTGCGCGAGGTGCGTCTGGGGGCCGGCTCATAGCCTCGCACACCGCCGCGAAGGAGGGATACTCGTGCGGTGCGCGTGGTCGCCATCCCGGTGAAGTCCCTCGAGGGCGCGAAGAGCCGCCTCGCCGGTTCCCTCACCCCGCTGGAGCGAGGCGTGCTCACGCTGGCCATGCTCGAGGACGTCCTGGACGCGGTCGAGGCCGTGCCGGATTGGGCGCCGTGGGTGGTCTCCTCGGACGAGTCGGTGCTCGAGGTGGCGGCGCGGCGCGGAGCCCGTCCGGTCCTCGAGGCCGCCGAGCGGCCGAGCCTGCTGCGCGCGGTGCGCCAGGTGGAGGACCTCGCGCTCCCCGCCGGCGCGGACGCGCTCGCGATCCTGCTGGCCGACCTGCCCCTGCTCACCGGCCCGGTGCTGGAGACGGCGCTCGAGGGCTCGGCGCCGATCGTGCTGGGCCCCTCCCACTCCGACGGCGGCACCAACCTGCTCCTGCGCCGACCCCCGGACGCGATCCCGCCCCGCTTCGGGCGACGGTCGTTCGAGCGGCACCGGGCCGAGGGCGCGGGCCGGGGGCTGGCGATGTCGGTGATCCGGCGCCGCGAGCTCGCGTTCGACCTCGACCGTCCCGAGGACGTACGCGCACTGGTGGCCGGCCGCAGCCGCTCGCGGACGGCGTCCGTTTGCCGCCAGATGGACCTCGCGGCGAGACTACGGGTGCCGGCCGGCTGAGGAACGAGGGACGCACGTGGCGCAGGGAACGATCAAGCACTTCGACGAGGAGTCCCGCGAGGGCTCGCTGCTCCTCGACGACCGGACCGAGGTCGTGATCGACCCGATCTCCACGGAGGGCGCGGGCATCCGGGTCCTGCGCGTCGGCCAGCGGGTCAAGTTCGACCTGGCCGAGGAGGCCGGGCGCAAGATCGCCCGCCACCTCACGATCATCACGTTCTGAGGCGCGCGCTCCGATGCGGGTCGACGCCCACTGCCACGTCGTCCAGGAGGACTGGCTGGGCCAGGGCTACTGGGACGGGCTGGCCCGCGTCGGCGCCGCGGTCATCCCGGGGATGGACCCCGCAATGCTGCGCGAGAACCTGATCCCCTCGTACTTCGACGCCGACGGCTCGTCGCAGCTCGCGGCGATGGAGATCGCCGGGCTCGACGTCGCGATCATGTTTCCGTTCGACTGGTCGGGATGGGAGCGGCTGGGGCCGGTGGGGACCGGATGGCGGGAGCAGAACGCGTGGTACCGGGACTTCGCGGCCGCGAACCCGGGATCGATCCGGTGGGGGTTCGGCGCCGACCCGCGCCACGAGGGGGCACTGGAGGCCTGCCGCAAAGCCCTTGCCGACGAGGGCGCGGTCGTGGTGAAGATCCATCCCTCGAGCGGCTTCGCCCTGAACGACCCCGTCGTCTACCCGTTCCTCGAGGCCGCCGGCGAGGCGGGCGTGCCGGTGCTGTTCCACACCGGCCCGAGCCCCACTCCGGCCCACTCCCACTTCTCGGACCCCCGCCTGCTCGACCAGGTCGCCGCCGACTTCCCCGACGTGCGGATCGTGGCGGGCCACACGGCGAACCTGTTGTGGCGCGACGTCCTCGCCGTCGCCGCCCTCAAGCCGAACGTGTGGTGCGAGCTCTCGGGGTGGCAGGTCCGCTTCCAGCGCAACCCGCGGCGGTTCTACGAGGACGTCCGCGAGGTGCTCGACGTGGTGGGCCCGCACCGCGTCATGTGGGGGACGGACGCCCCGCACTACCGGCCGATCGTCGCCGACGACGACTACCTGGCGGCGTTCACCGCCGCGCCCGAGGGGACCTTCACGCCCGACGAGGTCGACGCCATCTGCGGCGGCACCGCCGCGGCGCTGTTCGGCCTGAACTGAGGACGAACGAGGGTCGAACGCCGGTGGGGGCCCACCAACGACATCGATGCTCGGCGCTACCGCTTGCGGGCGGTCGCCTTCTTCGCTGCGGGCTTCTTCGTGCCGGCCTTCTTCCTCTTGGCGCCGACCGAGTCCTTGAACGCGGCACCGGGCTTGAACGCGGGGACGTTCGTCTTGGCCACCTTGATCGCCTCGCCCGTCCGCGGGTTGCGGGCGACGCGCGCGTTGCGCACCCGCTTCTCGAAGGTCCCGAAGCCGACCAGGGCCACCTTCTGTCCCTTCGCCACCGACGTCTTGATCGTGTCGGTCACGGAGTCGATCACCGCGGCGGCGACGGTCTTCGCGACGCCGGCCTGCTTGGCCACCTCGGCCACCAGCTCGTCCTTGTTCACGTGGTCTCCTTCCCCATTCGGGTGTGTCCGGATCGCGGGCAACAGCCGTCGAGACTAGTGATGTGCGATGGGAGCGTCAACGACGGGAAGACGAACTCCCTTGCGGGGCAACGGTCTTCGGGCGCCGGACGGGATCGCCTATCCTGAAGTCTCTTGGGACGTGGGGTAACGGTAGCCCGACTGACTCTGAATCAGTTAGTCCTGGTTCGAATCCAGGCGTCCCAGCCAGACACTCAGCCGGTCGGGTACGACCAGCCCTCCGCGACGAGCGCGGCCTCGGCTCCGTTCCATCGGGCGCCGCCCCACACCACGATCCGATCCCCGGCCCACACGACCGCCTCACCGACGTCCACCGTCTCCGGGGGCCGGGACAGCCGCCGCCACGTGCCGCTCGGGACGTGGAGGATCCACCCGTTTCCGGCCAGCACGCTCACCCCGTTCGTCGCGGAGGGTCCCGGGTAGGGGCCGGCCTCCTCCGGCGGATCCGGCAGGGCCGACCACGTCCCGGTGGCGGGATCGAGCATGCCGCCGTGCGGATAGGGGCGCTCCCATCCGCCGACCTCGCCGCCGTCCGACACGCCGATCGCCCCGTTGACGACGCGCTCCCCGGCCCAGAACCAGATCGGGGAGTAGCCGGTCACCGGTGAGTCCGGGAAGCGCGTCCACGTGGCCGATCCCGGGTCCAGCGACGCGGCCCGGTACAGCGCCGGGCCGTCGGATCCCGGCTGGGGCACGCTCTCGATCCCCGTCAGGACCACCTCGCTGCCGGTCCACACCATGTTCCGGTCGAACGAGGGGACGATCGGGTCCGCGGGCAGCTCGCGCCACTCCCGCGCCGCAGGGTCGTATACCAGGTCCGGATGCACGCCCAGCTCCTGGGTCGGCCAGTACGCCACCAGGATGTCTCCGGCCGCCAGCGCCTGGCGGCCGAGCCGGCGGTCGGTGTCGGGCGGCCGGGGCAGCTCATCCCACGCGTTCGCGGATGGATCGAACGAGAACAAACGCTCGGGCTCGTCCGCGCCCGCCTCGGCCGGATGGACCAACAGGTAGAGGACGCCGTCGAGGACGGTCCCGCTCGCGTACTCCAGGGAGACCGGCGCGTCGGCGATCCGCCGCCACGCTCCGGTGGCCGGATCCCACTCGGCGCCGTCGCGCAGGGCGGGCTCGGGGGGAGGGGTGCAGTCCGCCGCGGGATGACACGGCTGCGTGTCCCGGCCGCCGAGGATCAGGACCCGCTCCCCCGTCCAGAACGCCAGCGCCGAGTGGCGCGGGCCGAGCGGCGAGTCGGAGAGCCGTTCCCATGACGGACCGCCGGCCGCGGGGGGACTCGGGTCGCGCTCCGCGCACCCGGCGGCGAGCAGGCAGATCGCCGCCAGGACCGACCGCGCGCGTCGCATGCCCGTTCGACGGGTGGGCACGACGAACCGTTCCCGGCTCAGGCGGCCTCTTCGAACGCGGCATAGAAGGCCCGGGGGGTGAGCCCGAAGGTCCGGCGGAACCGGACCTCCCACTCGTCGTCTCGTTGGTCCTGCCAGTAGCGACGCATGGCCAGGCGTCCGCCGTGCTCGTCCGCGAGCTCGTCGGCCGCGAAGAAGAACAGGGAGTACGCGTCGAAGGACTTTCCGATGTAGCGCGCGTGCTTGCGGAGCTCCTTCAGGGCGCGGCCCTGGAATCGCGCGTGGTGGGAACGAGCCGACTCCATGCTCGGGTACAGCCCGAAGTGCACGGCCGCCTCGAACCCGGCCCATTCGGCCGATCCTTCCTGCAGCCAGTGCGGCAGGTCGGTGTCCCATCGCTGCCCGCTCGGCGCCCGGCTCTGGCCGAGCCACTGAAACCAGTGATACGCCTCGTGGAACATGATGACCGCCCGATGCTCGGCCGGGATCACCAACCAGGTCGGCGCGGAGATGAAGAACAGCGGTCCTTCCCCGCGACCGTACTCGGCCACCCGCTCGTCGGGCGGCTGGTCCGCGGTCGTGGTCACGGACTCGACGTACCGCTCCGGGTAGCACCGGTAGCTCTCCTCGACGTAGGAGTACCGGGCGGTCCGGGGGTGGCGCAGCGGGAAGTAGTCCCGGGCCAAACGCATGGTCGTGCGCAGCAGGGTGCGGTCCGCCTGAGTGGTCTCCGGCGCGAACCGGAACCGGAACAGGACCGGAATGGGTGCGCATTCCGGGGGCGGGCCGATCGCCGCCGGCGTGGGCGTGACCGCCGCGGGCGAGAGCCGCTCGAGGACCGCCGTGACCCGGCCGGGGGTGCAGGCGGGGGCGAGCAGGCACAGGCCCAGGATGAGGGCGGCCATACGACGCCGGGAGGCATGGGAGAGCACGGTCCGCCGAAGGTAGTCCTCCGCCCCGGGGGCGGCAATCGTCAGCTGAGGAAGTCGGCCACGCCCGTCAGCTCGAGCTTCTCGCGAACGGGCCCCTGGGCCCCCGTGACGACCAGCCGCTTCCCCTGGTCGCTCGCCTGGTGGGCCAGGCGTATCAGCGTGGCCACCCCCTCGAGGTCGACCCACTCCACGCCGGCCAGGTTCACGTGTATCGAGGTGACTCCGTCGCCGACGTACTCGGCCAGGAAGGCCTGGAGCCGCTCCGTCCAGTCCTCGTCGGCGAGCGCGCCGCGCAGGAGGACCTCGACGGTTTCACCGTGTTCGACGACCTGGTACTCGAGCATGACCCCTCGAAACGCTCAGGGCGGCCACACCCGGGCGATACCCTCAGCGGACACCCACAAGCGTGGGTTTGCCAACGGGGAAACGGATTTTTCGGGGTCGCGGCCGGAGGGGTCGCGGCCGGATCGAGCCGCTACACTTGGCGTCGCCCTGCACCTCGGTCCCATCGTCTAGAGGCCCAGGACACCACCCTCTCAAGGTGGAGACACGGGTTCGAACCCCGTTGGGACTACACGGTTGCTTAGCTTGGCCAAGCGATTTCTGATGAGAGGCTGGAGGCGAGGTAAAGCCGGCCGGCTTCCCCCTCAAGGCGCCCACGACGGGCAGCATTCGAGCGAGTCTGTATCGGTGAGCCTCCGCGTAGTGACCGCCGCCATGTCGAACAGAAACAGATCATCGTCGCGCACAAACACAAGAGCCTTCCCGTCTGGGGACCATGAAGGTGCGTGCTCATGCCTGCAGGGCGGACCGCCGCACGTGTCCAGGACCCGCATGCCTTTGCCGTCACTGCTGACCACGGCGACCGAACCTGTTTCACCCGGTTCTCGGACCAACGTGAAGGCAATCTCGTCTCCGCTGGGCGACCAGCTCGGATCAAGATGGGCCGCGCAACCCTCAGGACAGGATGTCACCGGCCGTACTTGCTCCGTCCGGAGGTCGAGCACGTAGATGCGTGAACCACCCGCTGGTGGACTCAACGCCGCGAACGCCAGCTGCTGCCCATCGGGGGACCACGACGGGTGCGTAATGGCGGTCAGGTTCCTCGGAAGCGGCAACGGTCGCATCTCACGGTCAGCGACCTCGACGATCGACATTCCCGAGGACCCGACGAAGGCCACTGCTCCAGCGTCGGGCCGCCACGTCGCGGATCCTTGTGGTCCACAAGGATCACACGTGGACAGTGGTGTGGTGGTTCCGGAGTCACGCTCGAATAGGTATAGGCGGGGATCGAGGCTATCTCGATCGGTCGCGGTTCGAGAGAAGACGACGTACTCGCCGTCCGGCGAGACTGCGGGATCTGAATCGAACCCAGGGCCGCTCGTCAAGTCACGTTTGCGTCCATCAGGCAGGGAGAGTTCGACGAGGTGAAGCCCTGACGGCAAGAACGTGTCGCCGCTGACGCGGACCATCCCCGGTCCACCGGCGGCAAAGATGATCTTGCCTGTTACGGGGGTGTCAGGATTCTGCGCTTCACGGGGATCGGCGAGAAGCGCGATCGAAACGATCCCTACGACGAGCGCGATAGCTGCGATGAGCACCCACGCTTGGCGCCTCATTCGCCTTCCTTAGTCCACGAACAGTCGATCTGTTGACGTGAAGGTCCCCTCGCCGTGCTGAGATCCGCCGCCGTTGTTGTGCCAATACGCGTGCACGGAGCCGATGTCATTCGGAAAGCCATTATTGGGGAATGTGTCCTCACCCGTCGAGATGTCGACAACGCGAAGGGACGGGCGCCCGACAGCGTCACCCCGTCCAAGCCTTGCTGCGAAAGAGAGGCCTCGGGATTCAACGGCACCAGATCCTGCCAGGCGTTGTAGAGGACCTGACCTTGGGCCGGCGACGAGACCGCAAGCGGGGACAACCACCCCATCAATCCGCCGCGGGCTTCGGCCTTTAGGGGAATCCCTGCGTCGCCGTTGAGATACAAGCGGGAGTCCGAAATGAATGGCAGGTCAGGTGGGATTGCGCTCTCCGACTGAGCCAATGAGTCGACTTCTTGGCGCACGATCGGATCCTGGCCTTTTCGCGCACAGCCCGCCAGAACCAGGGCGCTTACGAGTACGGGGACTGCAGGGAAGACATGTCGAATCCTTAACAGGCACCTGTTCATCCTGGCACTCCCCTTTGTGCAGTGCAATCGCAAGGTACGCCTCGCGCAGATGCCAATCACCCTATGTACTTGTCAGCTCGTGCAGGCGCCGGATTTGCGCTTGGACGTCACGGTTCGAATAGGCTCGGGCTAGGGCTACTCGCCAGACCTCCGCAACGCCCGGCTTGGCTCCTCAGGCTCGGCCAGCTCCCCATCGCACCTCGTAGAGCTGGACGGGCTCCTCGAACCCTTTCAGCGACGCCGTCCCCCGGTCCTCGAACGAGAATCCCTTGCCGAGCGTGAGCTCCCGCACTGCGTTCGACACGTAGATCCCGCCCCCCGTCGCCGCGGAGCACAGACGAGCCGCCAGGTTCACGACTGAACCGAACAGGTCGTCGTTCTCGGTGACGGGCTCCCCGGCCGAGATCCCGATCCGGACGATCAGCTGAACGTCCGTGTCCTCGTTCAGCTCGGCGAGCCGGCGCTGGACATCGATCGCGCACGTCACGGCTCCCACCACGGAGCGGAACGACGCCATGATCCCGTCTCCCGTGTGCTTCACCTCCAGGCCATCCCGTCGCGTGAGCGCGCCGCGGACGACGGAGTCGTGCGTGCGCAGGACGGCCATGGCCCTACCGTCGCCGAGCCGTTGCGTGAGGCTCGTCGAGCCCTCGATGTCGGTGAACAGGATCGTGCGGAACGCGGTCTCGGCCCAGGGCTCGCCGACGGGCGGCTCCTGGACCCGGCCGAGGAACTGGGCCACCGCGCTCCCGTCCACCTCGATGATCTGGCTCGCGACCAGGCCGTGGGCCTCGCGATGGACCATCTCCACGGTCTGCATGTCCGGTCCCTCGACCAGACAGAACGTGGCTCCGGTCCCGTTGTCGCACCAGTACGACACGTAGCGGACCCCGTACCGCTCCTGCGTCTCGAGGTCGAGGATGTGGGCCCGGGCGGCCTCGTCGGCGGTGCCCGGTGGCAGATCGTGGCGATCCATGTAGAGCGGCATCTCGCGCCTTTCAGGGGCAACCATCATGGGGCGCTACGGGCATTATCGAACACGTCAGATTCCGGCTCGTTGGCTCGGCGCGCAGCGTTCGGGCCGAAATGCGTTCGGCTCCGTGCCCGGCTCCCGCACGCCAACCGGGCCGGCAGGTGATCAGGCCCCGCGGTTCGAAACTTCCTCCTCATGCGATCCGGGTGGATGTTGCTTGCCGTCGCCCTGTGGGTGCTCGCCCCGGGCGTGGCGCTGGCGCACGATCCGCACATCCTGCCGGAGCCCGACCCGGCCGAGCCGGAGATCGCGCGGCACGACCTCCAGAAGGGCTCGTTGCACGGCTCGCCGCTCGACGACCTGCCGGCGCACATCCGGGTGCTGCCGATCCGCTTGCCGAACGACGCCGCGCCCATGCGGGCGGACTGGTCGCCCGACGGCAGGCGGCTGGTGTTCCTGGACGCGCCGATCGGCAACGTCTGGCAGCACGACCTGGCCACGCGGCGAGCGCGGCGACTGACGGGCGCGCGGGGGTTCCTTCCCGGCGGTGTGCTGCGCGCGCAACACCTCTCCAACGGCGACCTGGTCCTGTGCGCCCCGCGCCGGCGAAGCGCCGACGACCCGGAGGGTGATCGCTTCCGCGGCGAGCTCTGGGTCCTTCCGCTGCGGGGGAAGGGGCGGGCGATCAGGCCGCCGGTGCGGCTCCGCGAGCCCTGCTGGGAAGGCATCGCCGTATCGAAGCAGCGGGGCTCGACACGCATCGCCTGGAACCGGTCGGTGATCGACTTCACCGACGTGCCCGGCGTATTCGTCCAGGCCCTCAACGGCCAGTCCCAGATCCTGACGGGGAGGATCGCCTACGGCAAGAGTGGCAAGCCCTCGCTCGTGGACAAGATGCTCGTCGTCGACCGCTACGACGTGGGCCCCGATGCCATCGTCGAGGCACAGGACTTCCGTGCGCTCGACGATGGCGACGCCGACGTCGACGACGAGCTGATCTTCAGCGCGTACTTCCACCGGGGCGGGCAGGTCATGGGCGTCGACCTCGAGACGGGACGCATCGCCGACTACTCGCGCTCTCCCTGGTACGAGGAGCCCGAGGGCATCGACCCCGCGGGCCGGTACCTCCTGGTGGAGCGCGACCTGGCCATCGTGGCGTTCCCCGGCGAGCTCGACATCTGGCGGCTGACCCTCGATTGCAGCGGCGATCTCGAGCGGCTGACCACGTTCAACCACCACGACAACTACGGCGCCACGAACCCAGTCGTCGCACCCGATGGCCGACGCTTCGCCTTCCAGCTGGAGCAGGATGGCTCCGAGCACGGCCAGGGCCACGCGCTCCTCCTCTTCGACATCGTGAAGTGGGACGCCCAGTCGGACCGCACCGTCGAGCCCGACCGGTTCCTGCTGCCCCCGCGCTGCTGATCACCCGGTTACTCGCTGTGAACCCCGAAGGCGCTTGCCACCTTCCCTGCCACACGTAAGGGAACCGTAATCCGCAGGAGGCCATCCGCCGTGGCCGGGGGGGTAGCCTGCAGCCAGTCGTCACTTACAGGAGGTCATCATGCGCGTCCGGCCCTTCCTCGCCGCGGTCGCAGCCTGCGTTGTCGCCTCGGCGCTCTCACCGGGGGTCGCATCGGCGGTGACCCCCGGACAGAACGGGAGGATCGCCTTCGCCCGCCTGGTCGACGACGGGTGGGAGATCATCTCCATCAACGCCGACGGCTCCGGGGAGACGAACCTCACGAACAACGCCGACCTCGGCCTGGCCGACGACCTGTCTCCGGCTTGGTCGCCCGATGGCTCGCGGATCGCGTTCGAGAGCCTCCGGTTCGGAAACGGCGGGTCTGAGATCTACGTGATGAACGCCGACGGGACCGGCCAGACCAACCTCACCAACTCGAGCGACGCCAGCGAGTGGGACCCGGCCTGGTCCCCGGACGGCACGAAGATCGCGTACACGAAGTGCTGTCCGACGGGCGACACGGAGATCTTCGTCATGAACGCCGACGGGACCGGCGCGGCGAACCTCACGAACCACTCGTCGTGGGACGCGGATGCGGCGTGGTCGCCGGACGGCGCGCGGATCGCATTCACCACCAACCGCGTGGACCCCGACGCCCACGAGGTCTTCGTGATGAACGCCGACGGGACCGCACAGACCAACCTCACCAACAGCGCTACTCAGGACTGGGGCCCCTCGTGGTCCCCGGACGGAAGCCGGATCGCGTTCAGCACCGATCGCGACAGCGACCTGTACGCGATGAGCGCGGACGGCTCGCAGCAGACGCCCCTCCCCGACACACCGGGGCTCGACCTGTGGCCCGCCTGGTCCCCGGACGGGAACGCTCTCACCTTCGTGAGCTACTGGCCCGATGGGAACCCGGACGTCTACACCGTGAACGTGGACGGGACCGGGCTCGCGAACCTCACGACGAGCATCTCTTCGGAGCGCGAGCCCGACTGGCAGGCGACCGGGTCCGCGCCGCCGCCCCCGAGCGGCGATGGCACGGTCACCGGCACCGTGGCGACCACCACAGGCCACCCGATGAGCGGGGCGACCATCGCCTGGAAGGGACCGGAGTCGGGGAGCACGCAGACGATCGCGTCAGGCCGCTACTTGATGGGTGGGATGCAGCCCGGCAAATACCGGCTGACGGCCTCCGCGAGGGGCTGCCAGTCACGGTCGGCGTCCGTCGAGATCAAGGCCGGTGGAACGGTCAAGCGCGATTTCCGCCTGTCCTGCCGGTGACGCTCGTCGCCCTCGGTTCGGCCCTCGTTCTCTCGCTCCGGTTGCGCTGACGAGCTGCCGCTTGCCTTTCGCTCGGCCCCGGCTAGCGTGCTTGCCTGTTCCGGGGTCGTATCGGCCAGTTTCCTTCGGTCGCGTAGTTCGGCGAAGGCGATCAGACGTCGAACTCTCCATAGAACTTCGCGACGCTGATGCCGAACGATTCCCGGAACACGACGCGCCAGTCCACGTCGTCGTCCTCGAACGCCCAGTACCGACGGAGCGCACCGATACCGCCATGGTCTCGGATCAGGCGGTCCACCGCCGTGAAGAACAAGGCATACGCATCGCCGCTGGGCCTGTCGCGCATCTCGAATGACTTGAGCTCCTTGGCGCCGTGACGAAGCCGGGAGGCCTCGTAGGCACGCGCGTCATCCATGCTCGGGTAGAAGCCGAAATGAACCGCCGCCTCGTGGCCGAACCACTCGGCGGTTCCCTCGATCAGCCACAGGGGGTTGGTGCGGCGGAAGCCGTTCAGGGTCTGCTCGCTCTTCGAGGCCAGCTCCTGGTACCAGTGGTACGCCTCGTGGAACATGACGGTGTACCGGTAGCTCTCCGTGGCGTTCCGCCAGTAGCTTGTGGCGATGTACACCGTGATCCCCTCGCCGGGCCTGTAGAAGGCGATGCCGGTGTGCGGCGGGATCTCGGCGGTCGTCTTGACCGGCTCGATATGGTGGTCGGGGAAGCAGATGTAGCGCTCACCCGCGTACGAGTAACGAACGAAGCGCGGGAAGCGCAGGGGAAAGTAGCTCCGCGCCAGCTTGAGTGCCTCCCGCATGAGGGCACGGTCGCCGTCGGTCGTGGCGGGATCGAACTGGAACGCGAGATTCACGGGTCTTGCGTTGCACGTCGGAGGCTCAGGACCCGGCGCGTCGGTGGGCGCGGCCAGGGCCTCGAGGAGCGGGCCCCGGATGGGGCTGAAACACCCCGAGAGCAGAAGGAGCGCGAGGGCGAGACGAGAGGGACGCATGGTCACGTGAGCCGATCCGGAGAGGATCCTGACCCGCCGGGATTCTACAGGGCGGCCACAGCCGCACTCGATCGCCCTGAGTTCGGCTCTCCGCGAAGCGTCAAGTCCAGCCCTCGACTCGTTCGTTGAGACCAGCGGTCACGGGATGGCCCGCCTCCTTCTCCTCCTCGCCGGGTGCGGTGATTCGACCGTGACCCCTGATCACCTTCCGAACCTAGTACTGCTCTTTCGGCTTCTCCATCTCGCCGGCGTCCTTGATCAGCTGGAGGAGCTCGAGGGTGTTCTCCCTGGCCGCCTTGGTGCCGGCCTTCCCGATCGTCTCGGTCTCACCGGCCTTCTTCAGGTGCTCCTCGACGAGGTTGTTCGGGTCGCCGTGATCGGCGTAGGGCATCTTGCATCCGCACGAATAGCACATGGGTGCCTCCCTCCGGGATGGGGACCTCTCGTCCCACCCCTCGTTCCTTCCCCGCGGGAACCCTCCTCAGTCGATTCGCTACACGATCAGGGCGTGGCGCCAGCGCTTCACCAGGCGGTACTGCACGTAGACGATGACGGCCGTGACCAGGAACATCGTCAGCGTCGCCGCGGCGGCGTAGCCGTAGCGCAGGTACTCGAACGCGTTGCGGTAGACGAACAGCGGCAGGTACGTCGTCGCGTACGGCGGCGGCCCGCCTCCGGTCACCACCAGCGCCGGCACGAAGTTGGCCTGGAAGCTGAAGATCGTGTCGCGGAACAGCAGCAGCACGAGGGTCGGTGCCATCATCGGCAGGGTCACGCGGCGGAACACGTGCCACGGCTTCGCGCCCTCGACCCGCGCCAGCTCGTAGAGCTCGCCGGGGATCTCCTGGCGGGTGGCCATCGCGACCAGGAACCCCTCGCCGATCTGGAACAGGCTCATGATGATCACGGCGGCCTGCGCCGCCGAGCCGCTGGTCAGCCACCGCTGCTCGAAGTCCCCGAACAGCCCGAGGAACAGGTTCATCGGCCCGTACAGCGGGTTGAGGATCCACAGCCACAGCAGCGCGTAGGCCATGTCCGGGACGACCGTGGGCAGGTACGCCGAGGTCCGGTACGCCCCGACCCCGCGGAACCGGTTGTGCAGCAGCAGCCCCAGACCGAGTGCGCCGAGGACGCGCAGGGGCACCGCCACCGCGGCGAACACCAGCGAGTTGCGCAGCGCGATCCAGAACACGTCGTCGCGCATCAGCTCGGTGAAGTTCGCGACGCCGACCAGCTCCGCCGGCCGGATCAGGTCGTACTGGGTGAACGCGAGGACGAACGTGACCGCGGCGGGGATCACCACCAGGGCGAGGAGCCCGACCGCGTAAGGCCCCAGCATCAGCGCGAGCCCGCCTCGCCCCCTCACGGCGTTCCCTCCAGCGACTCCCCCGTCTCCGCGTCGAACAGATGCGTGTTCGCCCTGCGCACGGCCAGGCGGATCTCGTCGCCGGCCTTCACCCGCGTCGAGGAGTCCACGCGCACCACCAGGCGCTGCTCGTCCGCCTCGACGTACAGATACGCGTCGGGACCGGCGTTCTCGACCAGGGAGACCGTCACCGCCGCACCCGAGGACCCCGACGCCATCGCGAGGTGCTCCGGCCGCACGCCGAGATCCAGCGGACGCTTGGCGTTCGCCTCGTCCGGTCCCCGGAGCGAGAACGAGAACGGGCCGGCGTGGAGCCGTTCGGCCTTGACGCTCACCGGCAGGACGTTCATTGCCGGGCTCCCGATGAAGCCGGCCACGAACCGGTTCGCCGGGCGGCGGTAGACGTCCTCGGGCGTCCCGACCTGCTCGACCCGGCCGTCGCGCATGACCGCGACCCGGTCCCCCATCGTGAGCGCCTCCACCTGGTCGTGGGTGACGTAGACCATCGTCGCGCCGAGCCGCCGGTGCAGGGATTCGAGCTCCACCCGCGTCTCCACCCGCAACCGGGCGTCGAGGTTCGACAGCGGCTCGTCCAGCAGGAACGCGTCCGGATGCCGCGCCAGGGCGCGGGCCAGCGCGACCCGCTGGCGCTGCCCGCCGGACAGCTGGAACGGCTTGCGGTCGAGTACGTCCTCGCAGCGGACGAGGGCGGCGGCCTCGCGGACGCGGCGAGCCGTCTCCATCCGTCCCGCCCGCCGGGCCCGGAGGCCGAACCCGATGTTCTCCTCGACGGTGAGGTGCGGGAACAGCGCGTAGGACTGGAACACCATCGACACGTTCCGCTTCGCCGGCGCCACCCGGCCGACGTCGTTGCCGCCGATCAGGACGCGCCCCTCGTCGGCGGACTCGAGGCCGGCCGCGATCCGCAGCGCGGTGGTCTTGCCGCACCCGGACGGTCCGAGGAGCACGAGCAGCTCGCCCTCCCGAACGACGAGGTCGAACCCCGCCAGGGCCACCACGCCGCCGTAGCGCTTGTGCACCCCCTCGAACGCCAGTCCGCTCACCGGATCACCGCCCCAGCCATCCGGCCCCCCGATGCACGTTCAGGAAGTGCCGCTGCACGTAGAGGAACGCGGCGATCACCGGCACCGTCGCCACGACCGACCCCGCGAGGAGCAGGGGGAGGTTCTGCCGGTCGAGCTGGGCCAGCGAGCGGAGCCCGAGGGGCAGCGTGTACCTCGCGGGATCGAACAGGTAGATCAGCGGATCGAGGAAGTTCCCCCACGTGACGACGCCGGCCAACACGGCGACGGCGACCGTCACGGGGCGGACCAGCGGCATCCCCACGCGAGCCCACGTGCGCACCGGCCCGAGCCCCTCGAGCCGGGCGGCCTCGAACAGCTCGTTGGGGACCCGGCGGAACGACCAGTAGAACAGCAGGACGTAGAACGGCGTCGTCCCGATCAGCGCCGGGGCGACCAGGGGAACGAACGTGTCGGTGAGCCGAAGCGTCCGGAACATCGCGAACCGGCTCACGAGCAGCGCGGTCACGGGGACCATCAGCGCCACCAGCGAGGACCCCACCAGGAACGCCTGCAGGCGGCGGGTGACCTGCGACATCGCGAACCCGGCCCACGAGGCCACCAGCACGGTGAGCGGCACCGCCATCGCCACGACGATGAGCGAGTTCAGCGCCTGGCGTCCCAGGTCCACCAGCTCGAACGCGCGGTCGTAGTTCCCGAACGCGAGCGGCCAGGGCACGAGCTCCGGCGTCCGCGGCGGGGGCAGGCCGGCCTGCCGCAGCGAGCCGGTCAGCATGAACCACAGCGGGAGCAGGAACAGCGCGGCGACGAGGACCGCAGGCAGATGGCGCCACCGCCCCCTCGCGGCG
>JBBDTT010000187.1:0-22111 GCA_040904285.1 Actinomycetota bacterium | reverse complement strand
ACGGGCTGGCCGACCGGGTTCCCGCCGCCGAGCCCGGTGAAGAACAGGTCCTCCTGGCGCCACACGACGCCCTTGGGCATGCCCGTCGTGCCGCCCGTGTAGATGATGAAGTTGTCGTCCGGGGAGCGGTCGCCGAACCCGCGCTCCGGGGTTCCGCCGCTCAGCGCCGTGTCGTACTCCACCGAGCCGAGCGCCTCGACGTCGCCGCCGGTGTCGTCGTCGACGAAGACGTAGGTCCGCAGGGAGGGCACCTCGTCCTTCACAGCGGCGATCCGCGGCGTGAACTCTCGCTGGTGGATGAGGCCCACCATGTCGGCGTTGTCGAACAGATACCGCAGCTCGGCCTCGACGTAGCGATAGTTCACGTTGATCGGGACCGCCCGGATCTTCAGGCAGGCCAGCATCGACTCGACGTACTCGCTGCCGTTGTACAGGTACAGGCCGACGTGATCACCCGGTCCGATGCCGGCGGACTCCAGGTGGTGGGCCAGACGGTTCGACCGCTCGTCGAGCTCCCGGTAGGTCAGGCGGCGGTCGCCGCAGACCAGCGCCTCGCGGTCGGGGATCGCGTCGACGACCGACTCGAAGAGGTCGGCGAGGTTGAACTCCACGCCGGGAAGTAGAACACGTTCTCGTTTCGTGCCGCAAGGCCGGGGAACGCCTCGCGCGCTGGCCCGGTCCGATATGCATGCGATGGACTGTGCGGCTGGCTGGGATCCTGCTGCTGCTCGGCGCCTCTTGCGCGCCGGTCGGCGCAGTGCGTCAGCCCGGCGATGCGGCCTGGCATCGGCTTCCCTCCCCCGTATTCGAGACCCACGGCGGATCGTTCTTCGACACCACGGTCGTGCCGGCGGGAGGCCTGGTCCTGGTGGTGCACGGCAGCACCGGACGGGCCGACCGGGTCGTCGTTGAGGTGCTCGACTTGGAGTCGGAACGCGTCCGCGAGGCGGCCCTCGCTCCCCTGCACTGGCGATGCTGCTACGCGGCGGTGTGGTCCGGCTCGGAGCTCCTGGTGTGGGGCGGGTCGCAGGGCGCCCAGGATGATGCGATGGGCGCCGCGTACGACCCGGGTGGGGACTCATGGAGGATCCTGCCGGAGGCGCCGGCCGAGCCGACGGTGGAAGCCTTCGCGTGGACCGGCAACGCCCTGCTGATCTGGGGCATGGACGGCTCGATGCCGGCGGCCGTGGCCTACCGGCCGGCGACGAACGATTGGCTCCCGCTCGATGGCGGTCCACTTGAGCCGCGGCACGGCGCGGTCAGTGTCTGGACCGGGCGCGAGCTCGTCATCTGGGGCGGATGCCGCATCGGGGACGGACAATGCCAGGACCCGGTCTCGGGAGACGAGCTGGCCGACGGGGCGGCGTTCGAGGTGGCCTCCCTTCGGTGGCGCGTCCTTCCGCCGGCCCCGGTCGCGCCGCGCGACTACGCAGCGGCCGCCTGGACCGGCTCGGAGATGGTCGTCTGGGGAGGCCACGGAGGCGAGAGCGAGCTCCCGTTCCGCGGCGCCGCCTACGCCCCGGCGTCGAACCGGTGGCGCGTCCTCCCGGAGTCGCCGCTCAGCGAACGCCGCATCTATCACACCCTCGTGTGGACGGGCGCCGAGGTCGTGGCGTGGGCCGGCTCCGGTCGCTTGGAAGTGGAGTCGAACGGCGCACGATACGAGCCCATTCGAGACGCCTGGTCGGTCTTGCCCGCCACGCCCGCCGGGCCTCGGCGGAATCAGGGAGCGGGCTGGACCGGGTCGGCGGTGGTGTTCGCGGGCGGCTATCCGGATGCGTCGACGTGGCTTCTGAGCTTCGAGCCGTAGCCCGAGATCTGACGGAGGTCAGATCCGCGAGGCTTCCGCGCCCAGGGGGTCGCACATCCGGCAGGGCTCGAGCTCTCCCTCCGCGCTCACCTTTCGCAGATCGTCGCGCCCGGCGACGACGGGACACTCCGGCCGGTGGAACATCGACCCGCCCTTGGTGGCCACGAACGACCCGTTCGACTTGGCCGAACGTCCCGCCGCGGCGCGGCCGGATGCCGGCCTCGCGGCGAGGGCCTCGGTCAACGCCCTCTGGACCTGCTCGAGGGCCTCCTGGGTGCGAGCGGCCTGGCGCTTCGTCTCGTCCACCTGGCGAGTCATCCAGTAGGCGAAGTAGAGAAAGCCCCCCGCCGCGACCAGGCCGATGCCGAGCAGGCCGCCGGAGATCATGTACGGGACCTGCTCGAAGAGGTACGGCGTGTGCGCGGCCCCGTACCAGCCCGCGCCGATGACGAGCAACCCGAGGATCAGGAGCACGCCTCCGACGAGCATGAGCATGCGGGGAACGTCCATGGACCAGCCCCGGATCCGAAGCTTCGAGACGCGATCCCGCAGCCGCGCCACCCGCTCGGCCGCGCCGGCCTCTGCGGACGGCGTGGGCCGCTCCTCGACCGCCTCGTCCGCGACCCGCTTCCGTCGCCCGTCTGCCATCAGCTCTCCTCCAGTGGGCACGCGGCGGTCGCCGGCGCGCCGAACAGGGCCCGGTCGGCGACCACGCGAAGTCCGCGGCTGCCCACGGCCGCGAGGACCAATCCTGCCACGGCCACGGCGACCGGCAGGCTCGCACCGCTCGGCGGCTCGCTCCCGGATACGGGGGAAGGCTGCGGCCTGGTGGTCGGTTCGACCGCGGGCGGCGCCACGGAGGGGGCCGGTGGGACTCCCCCGCCTCCACCGTCAATCGGCGGCGGAGGCGGCGGGGGCGGCGGAGCCACGAACGGCGGTGAGGCGCTTGCCCGGACCGCGATCCCAGCGAGCGCGATGGTGATGGTCTGGTCGAAAGTCGTCAGAAAGCCCGGGACCTCGGGCGGAAGCCCGGAGAGGACCCCCGGAGGAAGGTTCTGCGCGAGGACCTTCGGCTGGAAGGTGATGATCAGGCCTCCGAGGCTCCTCGTCGCCGTCGGGCCGTCGACGTTGTCGAGGGGCTCGGCGACGAACATCGCGATCCCCGCCGCCGCGAGCTGCTCGTTCATCGGGTCGGTGACGCCGGCGATCGGGATCGGTGCGTCGTTGCCGTCGGCGTGAACGCCATCGCGATCCACGGTTACCTCCACGCCCTGCACGGTGACGCCGGTGACCACGGTCCGTCCGGCGAGCTTCGCCGTGGTTCCGTCGCTCGTCGCCTCGGCGAACGAGGTCACCTGCTCGATGGCGATGACGCCGGCGAGACGGATATCGGAGACCGACGCCTGGGCACTGGCCACCGCGGCGGCGCCCTCGACCCTGTTCGACGACCTCGAGGACGCGCCTCCGGTTTCCAGGACGCCTTCCACCTCGGCCGAGCGGGCACTCGCGGTGCACGACGTCGCGCTCGACGAGCTCCGCATCACGACACCTCCCGCATCGAGCAGGGCCGAGTCCTCCTGCCCCTCCGATGTCGGGAAGAAGCTCTCGGCGCGCACGGGGTAGTTGGGCGGAGCGGGGAGGTCAGCCGGATACCCCAGGTCTCGGAGGGCGGACGGGAAGTTCGCCGCCGTCGATCCCGGCCACAGCACGCTGGCCACACCGTGCGCGCTGCCGTTCTCCAGGCTGACCTCGCTGTGTCCCAGGGACAGCTCCTGGGTCGGGGTGGCGGGGATGGGGAACGACGGCTGGTTGTACGTCTGGAAGATCGGAGAGGCCTTCGCCGACAGCGCGTAGAAGGCCAGCGTGGTCTCGGCCTCCTGGGCTCCCGCCGGGATGTACGGGAGGAGGCCCGCCGCCAGCACCAGGGCGAACACCTCGAAGGTCCGACGCAGACGGCGTCTCACGCCGCGCCTCCCAGGTAGGCGCTCGCGAGCGCGTCCTTGATCTCGGCAGGCTGGCCGACCGTGTGGATCCGGCCGTGGACCATGATCGCGGCGTAATCGGCCACCGACAGCGCGGTTTGCGCGAACTGCTCGACGAGCAGGATCGATACGCCGCCGGCGCCGATCTGGGCGACGATCTCGTAGAGCCGGGCGACGATGAGCGGGGCCAGACCCATCGAGATTTCGTCCAGGAGGAGGACCGCGGGACTGGTCGCCAGCGCCCGGGCCATCGCGAGCATCTGCTGCTCGCCCCCGGACATCGTCCCGGCGAGCTGGTTGCGGCGCTCCTTCAGGATCGGGAAACGAGCGAACGCTTCCTCCTCCACCTGTCCGCGGCTGACGTCCCCGTAGGTCATCATCCACAGGTTCTCGCGAACCGTGAGGTTCGGAAAGATCCCCCGCCCCTCCGGGAGGGCGCAGACGCCGGCGCGGGCCAGCTGATCGGCGCTGGCGCCGTTGATATGGCGTCCGGTCACGTGCACGCAGCCGCTGGTGGGCTTCATCTGGCCGCTGGCCACCCGGAGCGTGGTGCTCTTGCCGGCGCCGTTCGGACCGAGAAGGGCGACGATGCTCGCCTCGGGCACCACGACGTCCACGCCGTGCAGCACTTCGATCTTTCCGTACGCGGCGTGCACGTTGCGCAGCTCGAGGACCGGGGTCACTGCGCGGCCTCCATGACGTCTGCAGCGCCCTCCTCGCTCCCGAGATACGCCGCCTGCACGGCAGGATCGGCCTGGACCTCGGCCGGGGTCCCCTGCGCGATCATCCGGCCGAAGTCGAGCACATGGATCCGCTGGCAGATCCCCATGACCAGATCGATGTCGTGCTCGACGAGCAGCACGCCCAGATTGTCCTCCCGAACGAGGGACTGGAGGACGTCGGCCACGCGTTCTTTCTCTTCCTCGGACAGACCGGAGGACGCCTCGTCGAGCAGGATCAGCTTCGGGTCCATCGCCAGTGCGCGCCCGATCTCCACCAGGCGGGCTAGGCCGGTGGGAAGGGAGTCGACCCGGTCGTCGGCGACCGAGCGCAGGCCAACCGTGTCGAGGAGGCGGTCGGCGATCTTGCGAGGCTCGTCCTTGTCCTTCGACCATCGTTGGCGAATCTCGCCCGCGACCAGGATGTTCTCGCGCGTGGTCAGCGTGCCGAAGAGCTCGAACCGCTGGAACGTGCGGGCGATGCCCCGTCGGGCGCGCTCGTGGGGCTTGAGGCCGCTGATGTCCTGCTCGTCGAGGGTGACCCTCCCGCGAACAGTGGACTGGAGCCCGCATATCACGTTGAACAGGGTGGTCTTGCCGGCGCCGTTCGGCCCGATCAGCCCGGTGATGCTTCCCGCCTCGGCGTCGAGATTGGCGTCCGACACCGCCAGGAGGCCTCCGAACCGCACGGTTGCAGCCTCAACCTGCAGCAGCGGCAACCCGAGTCACCTCCTCCTCGTGGTCGCGCTCGCGAGGCCCCGGATCGGCCTGCGTGCTCGAGCCGGCGGTGGTGGAACGGCGCTCGCTCGGAAGGAGCTTCCGCACACCCTCGGAGATCTGAAACGCGATGCCGTTGGGCTGGCGGCCCACGCTGATCGCGGCCGCCCCGATCAGCAGGGGCGTGAGCCCGGCCACCTGCGGGATGTAGCTCTGCAGGATGGGCAGGGTGGCGAACGCGGCGCCGCCGAGCAGCGCGCCACTCACCGTCGTGATCCCGCCGATGACGGCGAGGAGCAGCAGCGGAAGGCTCTGCAGCATCAGGTACTCCACCGATCCGACGTTGGTCAGCCCGCCGGCGAACAACGCCCCGCCGAGCCCGGCCATCGCCGCCGAGAGCATGAAGACTGTCAGCTTGGTTCGGGTCAGCGAAAGCCCGAGCGTGGCGCACGCCACCGGGCTGTCGCGCATCGCCATGAGGAGACGCCCGAACGGCCCTCGCCGGATGGCCAGGACCATCATCCCCATCAGCGCGAACACCACCGCCAGGAAGACCATGTACGTGCGGTCGTCCGCCAACGAGAACCCGAACAGGCTCAGCCGCCCGATCGGGATCGCGCCCAAGCCGAGGACGTTGCCGAAGAACAGGTTCTCCATCAGCAGGGCGAAGGCCATCGTCCACAGCGCCAGGTAGAGACCCTGGAGCCGGAGCGAGGGCAGCGCCACGATGGCACCCAGCGCGCCGGTCACCAGGATGGCCAGCGCCAATCCCTGGATCGTGTCGCCGCCACCGGTCTTCGCCATGACGTAGGCGCCGACGCCGGCGAAGGTCATCTGCCCGAGCGAGACCTGGCCGCCGTAGCCCGTGAGCACGACCAGGGACAACATGATGATCGCGAGCCCGAGCCCCTGCATCGCGTAGAGGCGGTCCCCTCCGGAGAGCACCCCGGACAACACCCAGGCCGCGACCAGAAGCACCCCCGAGCCGACGAGGGCCCGGCGTGCGCTCGGGACCCGGGGCGTCACGGCGCCCACCAGCCGGCCAGCCCGGAGCCGCGCCCCGGGCATGAAGATCAGGACGAGGAACAGGAAGATCGTCGGGAGCGAGGGCTGGAGGGCCGCCAGCCAGCCCGACAGGTTCAGGTAGCCGATGGCGTAGTTCTCGATCAGTCCGAGCACCATCGCGCCGGCGAACGTCATTGGCAGGCTCTTCAGGCGGCCGACCATCGCGGCGGCGAACGCGTTCACGATCAGCAGAGTCAGCGTGATGACGTTCAGCGAGAGGATCGGGGCGAGGAGGATGCCCGCCAGGGCGGCGAGGGAGGCGCCGATCGCCCAGGAGAGCTGTGAGACGCGGTTGGGCCGCGCCCCCGTCAGGCTCGCGAGGTTGCGATCGTCGACCACCGCACGCATCGCCACGCCGATGCGGGTACGGTTGAGGAACAGGTAGATGAACGCAGCCACCAGCCCCCCAGCGAGCATCGTCACCAACTGGTGACCGGTGATGAACACCTCGCCGAACTTGATGCCCTTCGGCACGAAGAACCCCACCGCCGTGCGGGATTGGTTCGGTGGCCAGATCGACTGCGCCAGACCGAGGAGCAGGACCATCAGTCCCACCGTCACGACGAGCGACTGCGCGATGCTCGCGTCCCGGAGATTCCGTACCAGGACCCGCTCGATGAGCGCTCCCATCAGCGGCGCCAGGACGAAGACGACCACCAGGAATGAGGGCAGCGAGCCCCATCCCCAGTCGATGTGGAGCTGCCAGTACAGGAACGCGGCGAACATGCCGATGGCGCCGTGGGCGATGTTGAAGATGCCGCTCGTCACGTAGGTCACGACCAGGCCGCTCGCAGCGACCGCGTAGATCGCGCCGGTGGCGATCCCCAGCACCGTGAACGTGATGAAGGTGCTCATCGAGCGGCGGCGATCATCCCTGCGGGTTGGAGGGGTAGGGAACGCTGCGCGTCGGCTTGGCGCAGCTCCACTTGCTGTCCGGCGACACCCGCGTGAACTCGTAGTTCTCGATCACGCCGTACAGGAAGCATGACGAAGCCAGCTTCTGGCTCATCTTGTGCGGCGCGTGCAAGCCGTACGAATCCCACTCGGAGACCTTCGCGATCTCGGAGAGGAACGCCTTGCGCGTGAGGTTCGGACCCACCTTCGTCGCCACACTCTGGAACAGGCGACCGGCCGACCAAGCGTACAGCCCGAAGAAGTCCGGCTCCGCCTGCGGGTCGATGCGCTTCAGCCACTCCACGTACAGCTGCATCTCCGGGTTGCCCGAGGCCTCCTCGAACATGGCGGTGTTGATGAACCAGAACAGGTTGGTGGTCGTGATGCCCTTGCTCTGGAGGTCTTGCGTGAACAGCGGGCTATACACCACCGAGTCGAAGTCGATGAAGTCCGGATGCCAGCTCTGCTGATCCATGGCCTGCAGCAGGTTCTCGATGCTCTGGTAGTTGCCGACGAAGGTCAGGTACTTCACCGGCGGGTTGTTGTTCTTCATCTGGGAGACGTAGCTCGCGTAGTTCGGGTCGACGACCTGCGCCTCGCGGGCGTAGACGAACTCGAAGCCGGCCTGCTCGTACGCGGCTCTGCGCGAGCCGGCGTTGGTCCGAGCCACGCTCTGGTTCAGCCACATCAGCGCACCACCGTCTTTCACGTCGGGATGGGTCTGCAGTACGTAGCTGGCGCTGTCGATGATGTGGTCGGGGCGGTTGGGGTAAGCCGGGTAGTAGTTGGGAGGGAAGATCTCGTCCGGCTTCCACGCGTTGGTGCTGACCGCCGGGATGGCGGGGATCCCGCAGGCATTGCCGGCCTCGTACCCTCCGTTGTCGAACGCGGACATCGACCCGACGATCGCGAAGTCCTCGTTGCACGAGCTCTGCGTGACCGCCTGGACACCTCCCGAGTTCGTCCCCGTGTCCCGGACGTTCACGACCACGTCGCGTTCGCAGATGCCGCCGGCGTTGTTGACGTACGCCCCGAACGCCTGCATCGCCTGGGCGGCCGGCTTGAACAGGCCGGTCTGGACGCCGCTCAGGTCGACGATCGCGCCGAGGCTGATCCGGTCCGCGGTCACGCCCTTGTCGGTGGCGCCGCCCTCCCCTTCCGGGCACGCGCCGGCGTCCGGTGCCGGATCGTCGCCGCCGCCACCACCACCACCGCCTCCGGGATCGCTGGGGTCGCCCGGGTCTCCGGGGTCGACGGATGCGCCGGGTTCACCGGGGTCCGTCGTGGAATCTCCGCCACCCCCTCCGCCGCCGCCCTGGTAGCCCTGCAGGGCGATCTCGCGCTGCTCGTCGGTGAGGCGCGCGCCGCAGGCGGCCGAGACCAGGACCATCAACAGCAGGAGCGCAACGCCTCGCGTTCTCACCCGGCGCCTCCGTTCGCGGCCCGCGGGGGCCGCTCCGATCATCCTTCCACGAACGGTTCGGTCGCGCGGTGGGCGCCGCGAGATCAACCCGTGCGTGTCTCGGCCCAGGGCCGCCCCACGTCCGGCTCCGGCTCGCGGGGCAGACCGAGCACCCGCTCACCGATGATGTTCCGCAATACTTCCGAGGTTCCTCCCCCGACGGTCAACGCGGGGCTGAACAGGAACCCCTGAGCCCACCACCCGCCCGGCTCGCCGAGGGGACCACCGTCGTCGAGCATGCCGGCCGCGCCCGAGAGGTCCTTGGCCAGCTGGAACACGTGCTGCCCGTGCGGGTCGCCGAGCGCCTTGCGTACGGATGCGCGGGTTTCGCCCGATTTGCCGGCGATCGCCGCGGCGACGACGCGCAGGCCGTGGACGCGGTAGATCTCACCCTCGATGTAGAGGGCGGCCAGGCGGTCGCGGAGGATCTCGTCGTCGACCCCGCCCCTCGACCCGGCCAGGTCGACCAGGTCCTGGGCGGTCGGTCCCCATCCCCACTGCGCGCCCTGCCGCGAGAGGGTGACGCGCTCGTTGACCAGCGTCTCCTTGGCGAGCTGCCACCCACGGTTCTCGTCGCCGATCAGCGCGTCGGCCGGCACATGGACGTCGGTGAAGAACACCTCGTTGAAGCCGCCGGCCGCGTCGTGCCAGCCGGTCGCGTCCACGATGGGACGGACCTCGATGCCGGGGGCATGCATGTCGATGATGAAGTAGGACAACCCGTCGTGTTTCGGAACGTCAGGGTTCGTCCGCGCGAGCAGGATGCCGAGCTGCGCGAAGTGACCCAGCGAGGTCCAGATCTTCTGCCCGTTGACCACGTAGTGGTCGCCGTCGCGCACCGCGCGCGTGCCCACGTTCGCCAGGTCCGAGCCCGCCCCCGGCTCGCTGAACAGCTGGCACCAGATCTCCTCGCCGGCGAGCATGGGCGGGAGGTAACGCTGCTTCTGCTCCTCGGTTCCGTGCGCCACGAGGATCGGCCCGCAGTGGCCGGTCCCGATTGGGTTGATCGGTCGCTGCACGTTCGCGCGCTTCAGCTCGTCGTCGATGACCAGCTGGGTCAGGGGGTCGGCGTCCAGGCCCCACGGCTTCGGCCAGTGCGGCACGACGTAGCCGCCCTCGGCGAGGTCGCGTCCCGACGGGTTGGGATGCGCCTCCAGCCACGCGCGCACCTCGAGCCGGCGAGGGTCGTCCTGGGGCGGGAGCTGGAAGTCCATGCGGGATTCTGCCCGAACCGGTGCAGAAATTGCAACACGTTCTAGTTCGGCGTATCTTCCGTTTGCCTATGCGAACCACGTTGACCGAACGCCAGGCGCTCCGGCGCGACCGCGTGATCGAGGCCGCCATGGCGCTCGCCGCGGAGGGCGGGTACGACTCCGTCCAGATGCGCGAGGTCGCCGCGCGCGCGGAGGTCGCGCTCGGCACGCTGTATCGCTACTTCTCCTCCAAGGACCAGCTCCTGGTGGCGGCCATGGCCCACTGGACCCGCCAGCTCGAGGGCCGCCTGGCCGCCCGCCCCGCGCCGGGCGACACGCCCGCCGACCGCGTCGTCGAGGTGCTGCTCCAGGCCAGCCGCGCCCTCGAGCGCGCGCCGGAGCTGACGGCGGCGGTGGTCACCGCTCTGTCGTCGATGACCACCGACGACCCCGAGGCCCTCGAGTTCGCCCGCGAGGTGTACTCCGTGATGCACGACATCATCGAGACCGCCATGGCGGACGGCGACATCCCCGAGCGCCACGCCGTGATCCGGGTCCTCGGCGAGGTGTGGTTCGCCGTGCTCACGGCGCGCGTCCGCGGCTGGGCGGATCCTGGCGAGATGGCGATCGACCTCGAAGCCGCCGTGCGGCTGCTGGTTCCCGGCCCGGCCGACGCGCGGGAGCGCGCCATCGCCCGGATCCGGGCCTGACGACAAGGAGAAGCGACATGGGAAACCCAGTCATCGTCGAGGCCGTTCGAACGCCGATCGGCAAGAAGAAGGGTGCGCTGTCGCCGCTGCATCCGGCCGAGCTTCTCGGCGCGGTCCAGGTCGAGGCCGTGAAGCGAGCCGGCATCCAGGCGTCCGAGGTCGAGCAGGTCATCGGCGGCTGCGTCACCCAGGCGGGTGAGCAGTCGCTGAACGTGACGCGGACCGCGTGGCTCGCCGCGGGTCTCCCCTACGAGACCGCCGCCACGACGGTCGACACGCAGTGCGGGTCCTCGCAACAGGCGAACCACCTGGTCGCCGGGCTGATCGCGTTCGGCGCGATCGACGTCGGGCTGGCGTGCGGCATCGAGTCGATGAGCCGGGTTGGCCTCGGCATGAACGTCGTGAACGGCCCGGGCATGTTCATCCCCCCCAACTGGAACCTGGACATGCCGGACCAGTTCGACGGGGCCGAGCGCATCGCGAAGAACCGGGGGATCACCCGCGAGGAGATCGACGCTTGGGGGCTCGCCTCCCAGCAGAAGGCGAAGGCGGCCTGGGACGAGGGTCGGTTCGACCGGGAGGTCGTCCCTGTGGAAGCCCCGGCCCTGGACGCCGACGGCAACCTGACCGGCGAGCGCACCACCGTGACCCGCGACGGCGGCCTGCGCGAGACGACCCTCGAGGGTCTGGCCGGGCTCCGGACGGTCATGGAGGGAGGGATCCACACCGCGGGGACCTCCAGCCAGATCTCGGACGGGGCGTCGGCGGTGCTGTGGGCGAGCGAGGAGAAGGCCGGCGCGCTGGGACTCGAGCCGCGGGCTCGGATCGTGGCGCAGGTGGTGGTCGGCTCGGACCCCTACTACCTGCTGGACGGACCGGTCGACGCCACGCGCGAGGTCCTGAAGAAGGCCGGGATGACGATGGGTGACATCGACATCGTCGAGATCAACGAGGCGTTCGCTTCGGTCGTGCTGTCGTGGGCCCGCGTTCACGAGCCGGACCTGGACCGCGTCAACGTGAACGGGGGGGCGATCGCGCTCGGGCACCCCGTCGGGGCGACCGGGGCGCGCCTGATCACGACCGCGCTCCACGAGCTCGAACGGCGCGACGCCCAGTTCGCCCTGGTGACGATGTGCTGCGGCGGGGCCCTGGGGACCGGCACGATCATCGAGCGCCTCTGATGCCGCTGCTCAAGGGCGCGGTCGCGATCGTCACCGGGGCCGGTCGGAGCCTGGGCCGCGCCCACGCGCTGCACCTCGCGGAGCACGGGGCGAGGGTCGTCGTGAACGACGTCGGCGGGGCGCTCGACGGAACCGGCTCCGACGCGACGCCCGCGCAGACGGTCGTCGACGAGATCACCGCCGCGGGCGGCGAGGCGGTCGCCCACTACGGCGACGTCGCCGACTTCGGTGAGGCCGAGAAGCTCGTCCGCACCGCCGTCGACGAGTTCGGCGACCTCAACATCCTGGTCAACAACGCGGGCATCCTTCGCGACCGGATGATCTTCAACATCTCCGAGGAGGAGTGGGACGCGGTGATCCGCGTCCACCTGAAGGGCCACTTCGCCACGACCCGTCACGCGACCGCGTACTGGCGGGAGAAATCGAAGGCCGACGGCGGCCCGGCGTACGGCCGGATCGTGAACACCTCGTCCGAGGCATTCCTGTTCGGCTCGGCGGGACAGCCCAACTACTCGGCGGCGAAAGCCGGAATCACCGCGCTGACCCTGGCGACCGCGCAGTCGTGCTACCGGTACGGCGTCACCGCCAACGCGATCTGTCCGCGCGCCGTGACGCGCATGACCGAGGAGATGGGCCTCGACCCCGAGATGTTCGCGCCCGAGAACGTCTCCCCCCTGGTCGCCTACCTCGGCTCGCCGGGTGCGGCGAACGTGAGCGGCCAGGTGTTCGTCGTCTACGGGGGCTACGTCGACGTGTACGCCGCGCCGAAGCTCGACCGCCGCTTCGAGACCGATGGCCGGTGGACGGCAGAGGGCCTCGAGGACGCCATGGGCGAGTTCTGGGCCGGCCGCGCCCCGGTGACCGAGGGCTTCGCCGTCCCGTTCGCCTGATGGACGCCCCGGTCCTCACGGGCGAGCCCCGGCTCCTGGTCGACGGGGCGCTCGTCGAGCCGGCGAGCGGCGCGACCTACGACAACGTCAACCCGGCCACCGAGGAGGTCCTGGGGCTGTCCGGTGACGCCGGGATCGAGGACGCCGATCGCGCGATCGCCTCGGCCCGCCGGGCGTTCGACGAGACCGACTGGGCCACCGACCACGCCTTCCGCGCCCGGTGCCTCCGTCAGCTCGCCGAGGCCATGGACGGGGCGCGGGAGGAGTTCCGTCAGATCCTGGTCGCCGAGCTCGGTACGCCGATCCTGCTGACCTACAACATCCAGCTCGACGTGCCGGTGGGCTGGTTCCCGTACTGGGCCGACCTTGCCGAGAGCTACGCGTACGAGCGCGAGCTCCCCGTGGCCGAGTTCATGGGCGAGCCGCACCGAGGGGTCCAGCGGCGCGAGCCCATCGGCGTGGTCGGGGCGATCACCGCCTTCAACTTCCCCCTGTACCTCACGCTGGTGAAGCTCGGCCCCGCGCTGGCCGCCGGGAACACCGTCGTGCACAAGCCCGCTCCCGACACGCCGTGGACCGGAACCCTGCTCGGCCGGCTGATCGCCGAGCGGACCGACATCCCGCCGGGCGTCGTGAACGTGCTCCCCTCGAGCGGGTCGGCCATCGGTGAGGCGCTGACCACCGATCCACGGGTGGACATGGTCGCGTTCACCGGGTCGACCGAGACCGGCCGGCGGATCATGGCCGCGGCGGCGCCGACGCTGAAGAAGGCCTTCCTGGAGCTCGGCGGCAAGTCCGCCAACGTGATCCTCGATGACGTCGACCTGATGACCGCGCTCCCCCTCGCGCCCGCGTGGGCCTGCTCGAACGCCGGCCAGGGCTGCGCGCTCTACACGCGCCTCCTCCTTCCTCGCTCGAAGTATCAGGAAGGCGTGGCCTTCCTGAAGATGGGGTTCGAGGGCTTCCCCGTCGGCGACCCGGCCGAGCCGCAGCACCTCGCCGGTCCGCTCGTCAACGAGCGGCAGCGCGATCGCGTCCTGTCGATGGTCGGGCGCGCCGTGGACGACGGCGCCACGCTCACCGTCGGGGGCGGGCGGCCGGCGCATCTCCCCAAGGGCTTCTACGTCGATCCGACGCTGTTCACCGACGTCGACCCCGCCTCCGAGCTCGCGCAGGAGGAGGTGTTCGGACCGGTCATGGCCGTGATCCCGTACGAGGACGAGGACGACGCGGTCCGCATCGCGAACGACTCGATCTACGGGCTGTCCGGGTCCGTGTGGAGCGCCTCGGAGGACCGCGCCCTCGGGGTCGCTCGCCGTATCCGCACCGGCAGTGTCTCGGTCAACGGCGGGCAGTGGGTCCACACCAGCCGGCCGTTCGGGGGCTACAACCAGAGCGGCCTGGGCCGGGAGAACGGCGTCGAGGGATTCGAGGAGTACACCGAGATCAAGGTCGTCGGCCTGCCGCCGGCGCCATGACCCGCGACCTGAAGCTCGGGCTCATGCTCGGCTACTGGGCCGCCGACCCGTGGGATCCGATCGACCTGGTCCTGGAGGCCGAGTCGCTCGGGTACGACTCCGTGTGGACCGCCGAGGCGTACGGCTCGGACGCGTTCTCGCCCCTGTGCTGGATCGGCGCGCGGACCTCGAGGATCAAGCTCGGCACGGGGCTCGTACAGATCTCGGCCCGGACGCCGACGGCCGTCGCGATGACGGCAGCGACGATCGACCACCTCTCCGACGGCCGCTTCATCCTCGGGCTCGGCGTGTCGGGGCCGCAGGTCGTGGAGGGCTGGTACGGGGAGCCCTTCCCGAAGCCCCTCGCCCGCACGCGGGAGTACGTGGAGGTCATCCGCGCGATCCTTCGCCGCGAGGGACCCCTGACCCACGAGGGCGAGCACTACCCGCTCCCGTACCCGGGCGGCACCGGCCTCGGAAAGCCGCTGAAGATCACCGTGCACCCCCGGCGGGCGGACCTGCCGATCTACATCGGGGCCGAGGGACCGAAGAACGTCGCCCAGGCGTTCGAGATCGCCGACGGGTGGCTGCCGATCTTCTGGTCGCCCTACCGGCCGGAGATGTACGGCGACGTCCTGGCGAACGTCCCCGAGGGGTTCGAGATCGCCTGTCCGGTGACCGTGGTGCTGGCCGACGACGTCGACGCGGGCCTGATGCTCGTGAAGTGGTACCTCGCGTTCTACATCGGCGGGATGGGCGCCGCCTCGGTGAACTTCCACCTCAACGTGATCGGGCGGATGGGGTTCGCGGAGGAGTCCGCCCGCGTCCAGGAGCTGTTCCTGTCCGGCGACCGCGAGGCCGCCGCCCAGGCCGTACCCGACGCCCTGGCCGACGAGATCTCCCTGGTCGGCCCGCCCGGACGGATCAAGGAGCGGCTCCAGGCGTGGATCGACTCCCCCGTCACCCAGCTGCTGGCGGGAACCCGCGACCCCGCGGCCCTGAAGGTCCTCGCCGACTGCCTGAACTGAGGCTAGCGCCCGCCTTTGGGCTCCCACGTGAAGAACTTCACCGCGAGCAGCACCCCCGCGACACCCCACGCGGCCACGATCAGCAGATCTCCTCCCAGGAACGTCGGCTCGCCGGGCACCGGGAAATATGCCGCCACCAGGGCGTCCACGAAGTGCTTGATCGGAAAGATCTGGGCGATCAACGTCACGACGGCCGGCGCGTTGTCCCGCAGCGGGATGAAGACATCGGACAAGAACAGCAGCGGCAGGATCGTCGCGTTGACGATCGGGGGCCCGGCGTCGGCGTTCGGGATCAGCGCCGTCGCCGCCAGGCCGAGCGCGCAGAAGCTCGCCGCCCCGACGACGAGGACCAGCACGAACTCCGGCAGCGTCGAGATCGGGACGGATGCGTCGTAGAAGGCGGCCCCGAATGCGACGCAGAGGACCACGAGGATCAACGTCACGAACACCGCGTGGAGGATTCGCGCGGCGAGGTACGACCACGCTCGAAGTGGCGTGCCCCTGATCCGCTTGAGGGTCCCCTCTTCGCGGGAGAAGGCCACTCCCATCGCGATGTTCGTGTAGCAGGCCGTGATGACCGAGAACGCGGTGATGCTCGCCACGTAGAAGGTCGAGGTTGAGATCTCGAGGGCGCACGGACCCTCCGGGCCCGGCAGGCACACCGTGTCGTTGCCGAAGAGCGACGTGAAGATCACCAGGAACATCAGGGGGAACGCGAAGGTGAAGAACGCCGCGGCCGGGTTGCGCCAGAACGCCTTGTTCTGGAACCGGACTTGGCGCATCGTCAGTCCGAGGTCGCTCACTCCTCCGGCCCCGCCTCGTCGCCGACGATCTCCAGGTACACGTCCTCGAGGGACGGGCGAGTCACGTCGATGTCATCCAGCCGCAGCCGGCGCCCGGCGGCCCACGACGTCAGGTCGTGGAGCGTCCGCACCGGGTCCTCGGTCCGCAGGAGCACGCTGCGACCCTCCGCGATCGCCACGCGTTGCAGGTTCTCCGGCAGAGCGTTGCCCTCGGGCAGTGTGAACCGGATCCGCGTGGCGGCGGTGTCGCGTCCACCGAGCGACGACGGCGGTCCCTGGGCGACGATCAGGCCGCCGGCGATGATCGCGACCTCGTGCGCCAGGTACTGCGCCTCGTCCATGTAATGGGTCGTCAGGAAGATCGTCTTCCCGAGCTCCCCGAGGTTCTTCACGACCTCCCACGCGTTGCGCCGGGCCGCCGGGTCGAACCCGGTCGTGGGCTCATCGAGGAACAACAGCTCGGGATCCCCGGCCAGCGCCACGGCGACGTCGAGCCGCCGCTGCTGTCCTCCGGAGAGCTTGCGCACGCGTGCGTCGCGCTTCTGGGTGAGGCCGACCAGCTCCAGGATCTCGTCCACGGGGCGGGGCTTCGGGTAGTAGCCGCGATACATGTCCACGGTCTCGGCGACCGTGAGGTAGGGCTCGACGCCCGGGGTCTGCAGGACGATCCCGATGCGCTCCTTCAGGGAGCCGTCGGCCTTCGCCGGATCGTGGCCCAGGACACGGGTCTCGCCGGCGTCGCGGGTCCGATAGCCCTCGAGGATCTCGACGGTGGTCGTCTTGCCCGCCCCGTTCGGCCCGAGGAGCGCGAACACCCCACCCACCGGAACGGTCAGATCGATCCCGCGGACGGCCTCGACGTCGCCGTAGGACTTGCGGAGGCCCCGGATCTCGATCGCCGCGTCCGCCACGCGGCGATGCTACCCCGGGGGCTCGAGGGGCCGGCGCCCGGCGAAGCCCGTATCGGGGTCGTGCCAGTGGGCGACCTCGTCCTCGCCGAGGCGCCAGCACAGGTAGACCACACGGCCGTCGCGCTCCGCCGGGAAGTCGACGAGTCCGCTCTCCGGGTCGCGCAGGATGATCCCGTCCTCCGAGAGCCGCTCGAGCTCCAGCTTCAGGACGCGCGAGGCCTCCACGACCTCCGGGCTCTCCGCGCCCCCACCATTGCCGCGCGACCCCTCGCGAACCCGCTCGCCGTGGTCGAACACCACCTTGCGGGCCTCCCGGATCCGGGCGAGCGAGGCCGTGAGCTCGGGGAGAGCGGCGTTGGCTTCCTCCACCGTGAAGCGGCGCTCTCTCACGCGACCTCCAGGAGCGCGGGAAGCTCGACGAGCGACTCGATCCGCGCGCCGGCGGCATCCGCGTAGCGCCCGTGCCGGTCGATCAGCACCGGGAACATCCCCACCGCCTCGCTGGCCTCGACGTCGAAATGCGGGTGGTCACCGACGTACACGGACTCCTCGGCGGCCACGCCCGCGCGCTCCAGAGCGATCTCGAAGATCCGGGGGTCCGGCTTCTCGATGCCCTCCACGCCGGAGATGACCCGGACGGGAAGGAAGGCCGTGATCTCCACCGCCTCCAGGATCAGCTCCAGCCACTCCTCGAAGTTCGACACGAGCCCGAGTGAGTAGCCCCGCTCGGCGAGGGCCTCCAGGGCCGGGAGGACGTCCGGGTACGCCCGGTAGGAGGCGGGGTCCGAGAAGGTCCGGTACATGGTCTGCGCCAGCTGGTCCAGGGCGGGCGCCTCACCCTTCACCCCGAGGTCGGCCAGGAACCCGGCGTAGATCTCCATCCAGAAGTCGCGGGACGAGGTGCTCGAGGTGGACCACGGTCCGTCGCGGCGGGCGGTCTCGGCCCAGCGCTGGGAGTAGACGGACACCGTGTCGAGGATCCGCTGGATCTCGACCCGATGGCCGGCTCCGGCAAGGACCTCCGCGAACAGCTCGCCGAAGGAGGGGTGCGGGTGGATCATCGTCTCCCCCGCGTCGAGGAATACCGCCTTGAATCGCACGGCGGCGATCTTAGCGGGAGGTCCCCGGGCCCTACGGAATGAGTGGAAGCGGGTTCGAGCGCCCGAAGTCCCGGATGATCCGCCAGTTGAAGCCGGTGGCGTGCTGCCACGACCAGAACGACACGCCGGGGGCGCCGAACCTGTAGGCCTGGAGCATGAACGCGCGCGTCGCGGCCGCCGAGGGGTGGCCGGGCCCGCCCTCGGGCCGCATGTCGTAGGACTGCCCGACCGGGATCACCGGAAGGCGATACTTCGCCAGGCGCTGGATCGATCGACGGACGGCGCCACCCGGGTCCTCGTAGCCCCAGTAGACCATCGGGGCGAGGCCGTCGAAGTGCGGGGCGAGCTCCGCGTACGGGTAGTTCGCGACCCGCGCCGGCGTCGGCCGGGGGGTGGTCGCGATCAGCACCGCGCGTCCGCCCGTACGGCGGCGAAGCTCCTTCGCATAGAGGGCGGCCCGTTCCCGGGTCAGGTTCACGCCCTGCGCGGGCTCCTCGATGTCGGGCACGATCCCGTCCGGCCGGTGGCCGTCGGGGGTCCGGTACGCGAGCTCCTGCGCGCCGCGCTTCGCGTCGGCCCGCGGGCTGAACAGGTACGGGAAGTCCCACACCAGGACCTTGAGCCCGGCGGCATGGGCGACGGGGAGCAGGGCATCCAGGTGACGCTGCGCGTAGAACCCCATGCGCGACGAGCCCGCCCGGATCAGCACGTACGAGATGTGCATCTGCTGCATGCGCTTCACGATCTTCCGGGGGTCGCCGCCCTCCACCCGGTCGAACTCGTAGATCCACATGCCCTGCCCGGCCATCAGGCACCGGGCCGCCTCGCGGCGGACGGCGGCGGTGGCGACCGCAGGGGTACAGGCCCGGCCGACGACGTTCGAGACGATCGGCGTGGGCCGCGGGTCGACCCGGCGCACCGGATCCGCGGACGGAGGCCAGAACGGGACCAGGGCGAGGACGAACACGGCCAGGGGGCGCTTGGGCGACATACGAGGGCGCATTCTAGGGGCAGTTCGGGCCGAGGAGGCCTCGATCCTCCGAAACCAGTCAAACTGCGTAGTCGGGCTAGGGCATTCGGCCCGGTTTGCCCCGTTCCCGGGCGACGAGCGCCGCCCAGACCTCGTCCACCGCCCCGCCGAGTTCCGCCAGCGAGCCGTCGTTGACGATCACGTGATCGGCCCGGGCGACCTTCTCCTCGGTCGGGGACTGCGCGGCGATGCGCGCCTCGGCCTCGTCGCCCGCCATCCCCCGGTCGCGGATCAGCCGGGCCACCTGCTCCTCGCGCGGAGCAGTGACGACGACCAGGGCGTCCAGCCCGTCGCCGAATCCCCCCTCCACGATCAGCGGAGCGTCGAACACCACGATCGCATCCGAGTCCCGGTGCGCCTCGATCGCTGCGAGCAGCCCCCTGCCCACCTCGGGATGGACGATGGCCTCGAGGTCGCGTCGGGCGGACTCGTCCGCGAACACGATCGCCGCGAGCGCCTGCCGGTCGATCTCGCCCCCCTCGTTCACGACCTCGCGGCCGAACCGCTCGCTGATCCGGTCGAACCCGGGGGTCCCCGGCTCGACCGCCGCGCGGGCCAGCACGTCGGCGTCGACGATCACCGCGCCGCGGTCGGCGAACAGCTTCGCCACGGTGGACTTTCCGGAACCGATCCCGCCGGTGAGGCCGACGAGCAGCATGCCCGAGGAGATCCTAGCCGCGGCCTTCGCGGCGCTTGAGCTCCTCGACGATCGACTCGAGGGACACGTCGGCCTCCGGTTCGGCCGGCGCCTCGGCGGCGGCGGCCTCGGGAGCCGGGGCGGGCTCCGGCTCCGGGGCGGCCTCGGCCTCGGGCTCGGCGGCCTCGACGCTCACGGGTTCGGGGGCAGCCTCCGCGGGCTCGGAGGCCTCGACGCTCACGGGTTCGGCGGCAGCCTCCGCGGCCTCCGCGGCCGGAGCACTCTCGTCGGAAGGCGGGGCCTCGACCGAGGCGGCGGCGATCGGCTCGGCCTCGATCTCCTCGACGGGCTCCTGGTCCCCGACCTGGCGCATCGACAGCGAGATGCGCCGCCGGGACACGTCAACGTCGACGACCTTGACCTTGACCGTCTCCCCGACGGTGACGACCGACTCCGGAGACTCGACGTGCTCCTCGGAGAGCTCCGAGATGTGCACGAGGCCCTCGATGCCCTCCCCGACGCGAACGAACGCGCCGAACGGGACGAGCTTGGTGACCTGCCCCGCGATGACCTCACCGGCGGAGTACTTGCGCTCGAACTCCTTCCAGGGGTCCTCCTGGATGGCCTTCAGCGACAGCGAGACGCGCTCGCGATCGAGGTCCACGTCGAGCACCTCGACCTCGACCTCCTGGCCGACGGTCACGACCTCGCTGGGATGATCGACATGCTTCCAGGACAGTTCGGAGACGTGCACGAGGCCGTCCACCCCACCGAGGTCCACGAACGCGCCGAAGTTGACGATGGACGAGACGGTGCCGGTCCGGCGCTCGCCCTTCTTGAGGTTCTGGAGGAACTGCTTTCGGCCCTCGCTCTGGGACTCCTCGAGGAAGGCCCGGCGCGACAGGACGACGTTGTTGCGGTTGCGGTCCAGCTCGATGATCTTGCACTCGAGCTGCTGGCCCACGAACGGGTGGAGGTCGCGGACGCGGCGGAGGTCGACGAGGGACGCGGGCAGGAACCCCCGCAGGCCGATGTCGAGGATCAGTCCGCCCTTGACGACCTCGATGACGGGGCCGGTGATGGTAACGCCGGCCTTCATCGCCTCCTCGATCCGGCCCCAGGCGCGTTCGTACTGCGCGCGCTTCTTGGAGAGGATCAGCCGGCCCTCCTTGTCCTCCTTCTGGAGGACGAGGGCCTCGATCTCGTCGCCGACCTTCACGATCTCGTTCGGGTCCGCGTCGTGGCGGATGGAGAGCTCCTTGGCGGGGATGACCCCCTCGGACTTGTAGCCGATGTCCAGGAGTACCTCGTCGCGGTCGATGCGGACGACCTTCCCGCTGACCAGGTCGCCGTCCTTGAAGTCCTTCAGGGACTCCTCGATGGCGGCGATGAGCTCCTCGGGGGTGTAGTCGGCCTGCTGGACCGACCCTTCGCTCTCTTGGGTGATCTCTCTCAACTCCTTCCGCCCGGACGGCTTCGCCCACACGGCTGGACCACGCGAGGTTTCGGGAGGTGTGATCCTGCTGGTGGGACGCCGTCCCAAGCCGAGCGAGTCTAGCGGCGCGCTCGATGGAGCGTCAATGGTCCGGACCGCCCCGAACCCGGTCTATCCTGCGCCGATGCGCCGGAGCCGAGCCCTGAACATCGCCGCAGTCGTGGTCTCGATCCTGGTCATCCTGGCCATCGGGGCCGCGGGGGTCATCCCGCTGGTCACCGGCGAGGGGCTGCCGCGGGTGCGGCTCCTGGACGAGTTCTTCCCCGAGTCCGGGACGGCCGCGGGGAGCGTCGAGGTCCGCGCAGAGCTCCGCCCGAACGGCGACGTGCACGTGACCCAGCGCGTCGAGTTCCCCGGCGACGGGCCCAACATGGTGACCATCGCCCGCCCCTGCTCGCAGCCGCCGTTCGTCTTCGCGTGCACCACCGACGTCACGCTCGGCGGCGCCCCCGCGAACGTCACCGAGCAGGCCGTCCGCGCCCAGATCTCCGCCGGCCGCACCGCCGAGGTCTCCTATGTCCTCCACGGAGCCGTCCTGGCCTACACCGACGTCGCGGTGCTCGAGTGGCCGGTGCTGCCCAGCGCGTTCGGCGCCACCCCGTTCGAGGAACTGGTGGTGGTCTCCGGGACGCTCGAGCTTCCCGCGCCGGTCGACCCGGGCGAGGTGGAGCCGCACCTCCACGCCGGCGCGAAGCGGCGCACCACGGCCGTCGAGTCCGCCCGGATCACCTTCCGGGCGGACGCGGCGCCGCTGTTCAACGTCGAGCTCGACGTCGCGTTGCCCACCGCGCTGGTGCCCCGGATCCCGGACATCCGCCGCGCGGGAGGGGCAGGACTGATGACCTTTCGGCTCTCCCAGTCGATCCTCGATGAGGCCGACGACCTCCAGGCGTCCACCCTCGAGGCGACGACGGACCCGTTCGAGGTTCGCGAGACCGTCGAGCGCGCGGTGGCCGCGCTGGCCCTGACGATCCCCGGGCTGCTGTGGCTGATCGTGCTGGTCATGCTGATCCTGCGGCTTCGCCGG
>JBBDTT010000186.1:0-22223 GCA_040904285.1 Actinomycetota bacterium | reverse complement strand
CCGACGCCGCGCGAGCGCGCCCTGGCCGCCGAGATCCGGGGGCGGCGGGGAGAGACCGGCGCGGGGGGCGCCGCCGACCGGGAGTGGACGCGTCTGGGGATGCACGCCTGGGCCGAGCGAGCCCGGCGGCTGGCGGCCGGCACGGGAGGGATCGTCGAGGGCTGAGGGCTAGCGAACCCCGGCCGGGAGCGAGAAGGCCATGTGCTCCTCGACCGTGTTGACCTGCTCCACGTCGGTGCCGCCCCGTTCGGCCAGGAAGCCGAGGACCCGCTCGACCAGCCATTCCGGCGCGGACGCCCCGCTGGTGACCCCCACGACCCGGACGTCCTCGAACCACTCGCTTCGGATCTCGGCGTCGTCGTCGATCAGGTGGGCGGGCGTCCCCAGCGCCCGGGCCACCTCGACCAGGCGCTTGGAGTTCGAGCTGTTCTGCGAGCCGATGACCAGGAGCAGATCGACCCGCGTCGCGATGTCCTTGACCGCCTCCTGGCGGTTCTGGGTCGCGTAACAGATGTCGTCGCGAGGCGGCCCCTGGATCAGGGGGAACCGGGCCCGGAGGGCCTCGATGATCTCGGTCGTCTCGTCCACGCTCAGCGTGGTCTGGGAGAGATAGGAGACCCGCGAGGGGTCCGCGACCTCCACCCGGCCGGCCTCCTCGACGTCCTGGACCAGCACGATGTGCTCCGGCGCCTCGCCGCTCGTGCCCACGACCTCCTCGTGGCCGTCGTGGCCGATGAGCAGGATCGTGTAGCCGTCGCGGGCGAACCGGCGGGCCTCCAGGTGGACCTTCGTGACGAGCGGGCAGGTCGCGTCGATCACGTTGAGGTGGCGCGTGGCCGCGTTCCGGTGGACCTGGGGAGCGACCCCGTGCGCCGACAGCACGACCGTGGCCCCCACCGGCACGTCGGTCTCCTCCTCGACGAACACCGCGCCCTTGGCCTCGAGGTCTCGCACGACGTGGAGGTTGTGGACGATCTGCTTGCGCACGTACACCGGAGCGCCGTACCGCTTCAGGGCCAGGTCGACGGCGTCCACCGCGCGCTCGACGCCGGCACAGTAGCCGCGAGGGGAGGCGAGGAGGACCTTCTCGATCACCCACCCATGGTAACGCCGCCGTCCCCTCACGACGGGCGATCGAACATCCGTTCGAGCATCTGCTTGCTACTGGCTAGCGGTCTGGTAGGCTTCCCGAACTTCCCCTGGACGGCATCTCGTCCAACCCCCAGCTATCGGACGCGGTCCGACGCGCGCTGTTTGCGTTGCCCGTAGGGGTTGGACGACGCCCGGGGGATGGCCCGTATCCGGCGAGTTCCAGGAGGTGATTCAACACCCACGACCTACTCGGCCCATGGCGGGGGCCGATAACCCCGTCCAAGCCCGAGGGGTGAAACCCAACCTATGGAGAGACACCAACGACGCCGCCTCGAGATGGCGGCAGCCCTGATCGTGTTCATGCTCGCAGTACCGACCATCGCCAGCGCCCTGCCCGCGCTGACGGCCGACCGATCCCCGGCGGCCGATCTGTTCCAGACGGCGGGCGCCGGCAGACCGTTCGCACTCACCCGCATCTCGGCCGCGGAGCGCGCCGAGCGGGCCCTTCCCCGAAGCGCGACCCGAAAGGTGACGCACGCCCCTGTAGTGGTGGCGCCGTCCGCCGGGTCGCACGGCGCGGGGTACTCCACCGGCAGCGGCCGGGCCAACTGGTACGCGATCGCCGCGTGCGAGTCCGGAGGCAACTGGGCCACGAACACGGGGAACGGGTACTGGGGTGGCCTGCAGTTCTCACCCGGAACCTGGTACGCGAACGGCGGCGGGCCCTTCAACGGGTCCGGCCCCTTCCCCTACTCGGCCGGCCAGCAGATCGCTGTCGCCGAACGTGTCCTCGCTTCCCAGGGTCCGGGAGCGTGGCCGCACTGCTTCGCCTGGGCTTAGCACCTGTCGGGGGGTAGCAATGGGGCCCCCCCGCTCAGCCCTTCCCGGCCAGCGAGGCCACCGCCTCGCCCAGCCGCTCCTGTTCGACGGCCATCCGCCGCAGCAGCTCCAGCGCCTCCTCGTTCACCCGGTAGTCGTGCTCGGCGGCGTCGCGGTCGCGGGCGGCCTGCCGGTTCTGGCTCATCATCACGACGGGACCCGTGTAGGCCGCCTGGAACGACAGCACGAGGTTCAGCAGGATGAACGGGTAAGGATCGAACGGCTTCCCTCCCACCCACTGCCCGATGAGCAGGGCGTTGGCCAGGATCCACAGGCCGAGCAACGTCGACTGGACGACGATGAACGGCCACGAGCCCACCCGGGCCGCGACCCCGTCCGCCAGGCGCTCACCGAGGCTGCGGCGGCTCACGTGACGGAGGTTCACCGGATGGCGGAGCGGCTCGGTGCGATCGGGAACAGGCCTGGGCATCGCGACCTCCTCGGTATCGGAACCGAGCGAGTGTAGGCCGGGGACTCAGCGCACCGGGCCGCCGGGGCGGGGGATCCCGAGCACGGCCGCCCGCACGTCCTCGTCGCCCCGCACCCAGTCATCGGCCGCCTCGGCCTCGACCCCCACCACGACGATCCGCAACGAGGGATACGCCGCCCGCAGGGCCTCGATCGCCTCCATCCCGAGACTCCCGTCCACGACCACGGCGTCCGGCTCCAGCTCCTCGACCTGCGCCAGGAGGCTCTCGGGGTCGGTGGCGCCCCCGGTGAGCTCGTACTCCACCGAGACGGCCGCACGCTTCAGCTCGCCCAGCCGGTCGCGATCCGCCGCCGCGCAGAGCACCTGCAGCGCCCGGCACATCGCTAGAGCCAATCCCGCTTCTTGAACTGCAGGTACAGGATGAAGCTCACCACCACCATCAGGCCCAGCACGAGGAAGTACCCGTACCGCCACTCCAGCTCGGGCATGTGGGCGAAGTTCATCCCGTAGATGCCGGCGATCATCGTGGGGACCAGGATGATGCCGGCCCACGCCGTGAGCTTCTTCATGATCACGTTCATCTGGTTGCCCACCGCGGCCTGGTACGCGCCGAGGGCCGCCGTCATGGTCTCCCGGGAGTTGTCCACGAACTCGATCGCCCGGTACACGTTGTCGAACACGTCGCGGAAGTACGGCTTCACGTCGGGGGGGATGATCGTCTGGTCCTCGTCCAGGAAGTCCAGCACGTCGCGAAGGGGCACCACGTTGCGGCGGAAGTCCACGAGGCTCTTCTTGAGCCGGAACAGCTCCTCCTGGAGCCCGGACTCGACCTTCGTCGCGAAGACCCGGTCCTCCAGGTCCTCGGACGCCTCGTCGAACCGCTGGATCACCGGGAAGTACGTGTCGACGATCTCGTCGAGGAGGACGTGGAGCAGCGCGCTGCCGCCGCGTGCCGCCACCTCGGGGACGGACTCCCACCGGGTCACGGCTCGCTGGACGTCGAACGCCGGCGCGAACCGGAACGTGAGCAGGTACCGGGCGCTCGCGTAGAGGTGGACCTCCTTGGCCACCAGATCGTCCGGGCCGCCCTCCACGGCATAGGCGACGACCTGGAAGTAGTCCCCGTACTGGTCGACCTTGGTGCGCTGGTTGCGCTCGCGGAGGTCGTTGAGGGACTCGGGGTGCAGGCCGAACTCCTCGCGGCAGAGCTCGATCTCGGCCTCGGTCGGCTCCTCGACGTCCACCCAGACCAGACAGCCCTCGTCCAGACGGTCGCTGATCTCCTCGGGGGGGAACGTGCCCTCGAGCGGACGACCCTCGCGGTAGGCGCGGCAGGCGATCACGGACGGGATGCTAGCCGGGGCTCAGAAGATGTGGGGGCACCACGGCGCCACGTTCGAGCCGAACATCGCGTCGGCGCGCGACAGGGCCTCGGGGGATCCCTCGGCTCGGAGGGCCCGGTGCAGCGCGCCGAGCCCCACGCCGCCGAGGTACGCGGCGCCGAGCGCCGTGGCGTCCAGACGCACGTCGGGCTCGTCGTCCGTTCGCTCGCAGGTGGCGCCGTCGGGGCCGCCCTCGAGGGCGTACCGGCCCTCGTTCCACTCGCAGAAGGGGTCACGGACCTCGAGCACCAGCCGTCCTTCCGCGCGGTACCGGCGGGCGGCGAGCGCGCCGGCCACGTCGACCGTACGCACGTACAGACCGTCCAGCACCTCGGCCTGCAGGCGGCGCGGGTCGGCCAGGAGGAGCTTCAGCGGCTCGTCGGGCGGCCGGAAGGGGGCCCTGACCGAGGCGACCAGGTCCACGTTCAGGCAGTAGCGCCACAGCTGGGCCTCGGCTCGCGGAGTCAGTCCGATCAGCTCCTCGACCTCCAGGACGGCGGCCGGCAGGTGCTGTTGCCAGTCGTGGCGGAGGCGATAGAAGACGTAGCCCTCCGGACCGTCGGCCCCATCGAGGACGACGAAGAAGTACGGGGTCGCGCCCTCGCGGTGGTGCTCGAGGTCCGTCGTCCGGTACTTCCACCACGCCCCGTTGCGCGCCATCGTCCCGGGCCGCGCGGCGACCATCCGGTCGTAGATCCCGGGATAGACGCGCAGGGCCTCCTCGGCGTCGACCAGCCGGAGGCCCTCGGCGGGGTCGACCGGGACCGCGAAGGCGGCGTGCTCCCGCGCCAGCTTCAGGTCGAGGATCGGCGCCGCCACCCCGTACCCGAACCGGCCGTAGATCCCGGCCTCCGAGGCCCACAGCGCGGCGAGGGGCTCACCGCGCTCGTGGACGTCCTCGAGCTGTTCGCGCATCAGGCCGGTGAGGAGCCCGCGCCGGCGGGGGGTGGGCTGGACGCCCACCGAGGTGACCCCGGCCGTAGCCACCGCGGCTCCCCCGGGAACCGTCATCTGCATCGTGCAGGCCATCGTTCCGCCCACGATGCGATCCCCGTCGAAGACGGCCAGGCTCCGGTCGGGCTCGAAGATCAGGCCCTCGACCGGGATGTCCTCGTCGTGGGCGTGCACGCCGAACGTGAGCTCCTGGGCGCGCACGAAGTCGCCGAGCTCCTCCACCGCCAGCGGCCGAACCTTCAGATCCATGGGCCGACATGGTACGCGGGCCTTCCGTCGCACCCACCGCCGGTGCTACGTTCGGTCCCTCGTTCGGGACCCGAGGAGGACCGTCATGTTCTGTCCCAGCTGCGGACTTCAACAGCCGCCCGATCACCGGTTCTGCGCCGCGTGCGGCCGCCTACTGCCGAGGGAGCTCCTCCAGCGGAGCGGCCCGAAGATCTCGCGCTGGTTCTGGGCCGTCCCCGTCGCGCCCAGCGACCCCTCGAGCGCGGCCCTGCGGGTGAGCCGCTACGTCGACTCGGTGGAGATCCACACCGACGACGGTTCGGTGCTCGCCCCCAGCCACCACGTCCGGTTCTCGATCTGGCACGAGGACCACGCGGTCTGCGCGGTGTCCATCCCGGACGACGAGGCCGAGGCCCTCGCCGGATTCCTCCTGGCCACGGTCGCCAAGGGCGCCGAGATGGGGGCCGAGCCCGCCGGCTGAGTCCGGCTACGTGTGCGAGGGCGTCTTGCCGCCGATCCCCCGCCCGCGGGAGAGCGGCAACACGTACCAGAAGACGCTGAAGAACAGCGCGTTGCCCGCAGCGACGAACGGCGCCCATGCGCCGAACAGCACGTCGGTGATCAGGTACACGACCAGTGTCATGGACAGCGCCAGGAGGACGGTCCCGGCGATCGCCATCCGGTTCGAGGCGAAGAGCATGCGTTCCTTGGCTTCCGGGCCGGCCCGGAACCGAAGCCGGTGCCATGAGGCCGGCGCCTGGAGGAGCGCGGCCGACGCGCTCGTCGTGAGCAGCGACGCGAAGAACAGGCCTCGGTCGAAGCCGGATATCTTCGCGAACCCCTGCTGGAAGGGGAGGATCAGCAGGAACGCGAACAGGACCTGGACGCCGGGGAGGGCGACCCGCAGCTCGTTGAGGAGCTCGATCAGCTCCCGGTCGACCCGCTCCTTGTGGTCCTCATGGTTCGCCACCCGCTAGGACGACTTCTTCTTGCCGCCGCCGCTCCTCTTGCCGCCCTTCTTGGAGGCGTCGGGCGTGTTGGCGATCTTCGCGGCGCGCTCCTTGGACATCCCCTTGTCGCGCAGGCCCTCGTACTGCTTGGGGTTCTTCACGTTTCCGTGCTTCTTTCCCGGCATCGGCCTCTCCCTTCGACTCAGCTCAGCTTCGGCAGGACCTCGGACTCCAGGAAGCGGACCTCGCGATGTCCTCGGGGCGCACGTTCATCGATCGCCTCATACCCGGCGGCCTCGAGGCATAACCGGAGGCGTTTCGGCCTGCGGAGCGTGGGAAGCACACCTAAGGTGAGCGAAGGAGAGGTCACCGAACGATCCGATCCGGGACGGTTCGCGGACGGCCTGGCCGCGGCGGTCAAGGTCGCCGAGGCCGAGGACGTTCCGTACGCGGTCTTCGGCTCGATCGCCTCCGCCCACTGGGGACGACCCGCGCCGAGCGGGGACATCGACCTCTTCGTGCGCGCCCACGACGCGCGATCCGTGCACGAGGCGTTCGAGCGCGAGGGGTGGGAGACGCGCGAGGAGAACCCGAAGTGGCTCCTGAAGGCGACGAAGGACGGCGTGCTGGTGGACCTGATCTTCAAGGTTCGGGGCGACATCTACTTCGACGACGAGATGCGCGAGCACGCCGTCGGCGCGAGCTATCTGGGGGTGGACCTGACGATGCTGTCCCCCGAGGACACGCTGCTCGTCGAGGCTCTCTCGAACGAGTACGAGACTCCCGACCACTGGTTCAACGCGCTGGCGATCCTGGCGACGCAGGAGGACCTGGACTGGGACTACCTGATGCGGCGAGCCCGTATGGGCGCCCGGCGAATCCTCAGCCTGCTGATCTACGCGCAGTCCACCGACGTGACCCTGCCGACCCGCCACGTCCGCGACCTGTACCGCATCGTCTACGAACAGGAGGCCTGATGGCCGACGCCGAGCCGGACGTCTACGTGATGGAGCACGCGCGGGCCGCCCTCGCCAAAGACCCGCGCGTCGCCGAGCTGGAGCTGGATGTGACCGTTGCCGCGGACACCGTGTTCGTGTCCGGAACGGTGGGCAGCGAGGAACGGCGTCAGGCCGTCACCGAAGTGCTCCGGGAGCTGTTGCCGGAGCGCGAGGTGGTGAACCAGACCTCGATCCTGTCGGTGGGCTCCACCCCCGACTCGGAGCGGATCGAATGATCCGCGTCGCGGCGGCGGGCGACCTCCATTTCGGCACCGACTCGGCCGGCAGCCTGCGCGAGCCCCTCGCGGACCTCCCCTCCCACGCCGACATCCTGCTGCTGGCCGGCGACCTCACCCGCCGGGGCGAGCCGGCAGAGGCGAGGGTCCTGGCCGACGAGCTGGGCGGCCTGGAGATCCCGGTCGTCTCGGTCCTGGGCAACCACGACTACGAGTCGGACCGCGAGGAGGAGATCACGAAGATCCTCACCGAGGCCGGCGTGACGGTCCTGGAGGGCGAGTCCACCGTCGTGGACGTCCACGGGGAGCGCCTCGGCGTGGCCGGGCTGAAGGGCTTCGGCGGTGGGTTCGCGGGCGCCTGCGCGAGCGACTTCGGCGAGCCCGAGATGAAGGCGTTCATCCGCCACACCCAGGACGGGGCTCGGCGGCTGAGCGCCGCCCTGGAGGACCTGGAGGGGGTCGACGTCCGCGTCGCGCTCCTCCACTACTCACCGATCCGCGAGACGCTGCAGGGCGAGCCACTCGAGATCTTCCCGTTCCTGGGCTCGTACCTGCTGGCCGAGGCCGTAGACGACCCGGGCGCTGACCTCGTCCTGCACGGCCACGCGCACCGCGGCGTGGAGAAGGGCGTGACCCCCGGAGGCGTACGCGTCCGCAACGTGGCCCAGCACGTGATCGGCCGGGCCTACAACATCTACGAGCTCAACTGCGAGCCGGACTGCTGAACCCGCTCGCGGGACGCCACGGCTCGAACGGGCGCGGTGTCAGCCCTTCGCGGAGAGCTCCACCATGTCCGCCACCCGGCCGGCGAGCGTGCGGGCATCCTCGGCAGAGGCAAAACGGACGCCGCGCTCCCTGAGCACTTGGCAGAACTCGTCCACGTGCGCCTCTCGCGGGGACAGGATCGAACCCTCGGACACCCCGAGGGCATCGACCAGGCGGTGGAGCGTGTTGAGAGACGGCAGCAGGTGCTCGTTCTCGTACCGGGAGAGCCGGGACTTGGGAACCCCGGACTTGATCTGGAGCTGACCCTGACTCAGGCCTGCGCTCCGCCGAGCTTGCCGGAGCCGTTCCCCGATCCCCTCGAAGGCCTTCTGGTTGACCGGCATGAGCGTTCCGATCGGCGGGGGTACGCCGATTCCAGCGTACTACGATCGCCGGCCGGTACAGATCCGGTGTCGGTCGGGAGGACATGACGCTCAGCAATCGTGACCTTGCGGAGCTGCTGTGGGAGGCCTCCGAGCAGGAGCGGGACCATCGCCGGCGAGCGCTGCGCCGCGCAGGGCGCGCGGCGATGCTCTGGCCGGAGGAGGCGGCCGCCGTGGCCTCGGCGGGGCGATCGCTGACCGAGCTCCCGGCCGTGGGGCCGTGGGTGGCCCACCAGATCAACGCGTGGCTCGAGGATCCGCCGCAGATTCCCGATCCACCGGAGGCCCGCCGTGGGTTCCTGACCATGTCCGAGGCCCGGGCGGCGCTCGACGCGGATCCCCGCTGGGAGCGAGGCGTGCGCGGAGACCTGCAGGTCCACACGACGCACAGCGACGGCCGGTATCCGCTGGAGGAGGTCGTGGCCGCCGCGGCGGATCGCGGCTACGAGTACGTCGGGATCACCGATCACTCGGTTGGCCTGCCGATCGCGAACGGGATGTCCGAGGAGCGCCTCCGCTCGCAGGGCCTGGAGATCGACTTGCTGAACGCGCGCCTGGAGGCAGACGGCGCCCGGATCCGGGTCCTGCGCTCGATCGAGATGAACCTCAGCCCACAGGGCGAGGGGGACATGTCCGCGGCGTCCCTCGCCGAGCTCGACCTGGTCCTCGGGGCGTTCCACTCGAAGCTGCGGGGCACCGAGGACCAGACCGAGCGATATCTGGCCGCGGTCCGCAATCCCACGGTGCACGTGCTGGCCCATCCGACCACTCGCCGGTTCGGTTCGCGCCTCGGCCTGCGCGCGGACTGGGGACGCGTGTTCGAGGAGGCGGCCCGCCTGGACAAGGCGGTGGAGATCGACTGCTCGCTCGCCCGCCAGGACCTCAACGTGGAGCTGGCCGAGATCGCCCGCGACGCGGGCGTGCGGATCTCGATCGGGACGGACGCCCACTACCTGCACGAGCTGGACACGATGGACCTCGGCCTGGGGACAGCGGCGATCGCCGGGATCGCCCCCGAGCGCGTGCTGAACCTCCTGTCCGCCGACGCCCTGCGCGACTGGGCGGCCGGGGTTCGTGGAAGCTAGGAGCGGGCCCATGCAAGCACGACAGGACGCCCGTTTCTTCCGCTTGGGGCGTTTCCTATAGCATCAACCCCCGCACCCCCCGACACCGAAGGAAAGGGCCCGAGTGCGCCGTCCCCCCTCCCCGGTCCAGCGCCTGTTCGTGCCGGCCGGTTTCGGCCGTAGCGTCCTGGGCCTGGCGCTCGGCGGCGGGCTGCCCGTCCTGGCGGCCCAGGCCGCGATGTTGGAGCCCCTGGGCCAGTTCCCGACGGTCCCGTTCTTCGTGGCCGTGGTCGCGGCGACGATCGTCGGACGTCTCGGCGCGGGCCTGCTGGCGGTGGGGGCCTCGACGCTGCTCCTCGACTACTACTTCGTCATCCCGTACCGGGAGCTGAGCCCCGCCACGCTCGAGGACGCGCTGGCCCTCATGGGGTTCGCGATCGTCGCGCTGTCGTTCGCGGCGATCCTCGCCCGCCGGGACCTGGCGACCGGGGTGGCGGAGTTCGAGCGCGACCGGCAGGAGTTCCTGACCCGGGCCGGCGACGTGCTCTCCAGGACCCTCGACTACGAGACCCGCGTCCAGGACCTGGCCCGGATCGTGGTCCCGCGCCTGGCGGACTGGTGCGCGATCCACCTCCTGGACGAGGCGGGGAGACTCCGCGTCGCGGTGGTTGCGCACGCGGACCCCGAGAAGGTCCGGTGGGCCGAGGAGATCCAGGAACGCTATCCACCCGACCCCGACGCGCCCACCGGGGCCCCGAACGTCATCCGAACGGGGCGCGCGGAGCTCTACAGGAAGATCCCCAAGAGGATGCTCAGGGCCGCCGCGCGCGACGAGGAGCATCGCCGGCTGATCGACCGGCTGGGCATGCGCTCCGGTCTGGTCGTGCCGATCACCGCCCGGGGCCGGGTCCTGGGGGCGATCTCCCTGGTCTCCGCCGAGTCGGGACGTCGATTCACCGAGGCCGACCTGGGGCTGGCGGAGGAGACCGCCGCACGGGCCGGGCTGGCGATCGAGAACGCCCGCCTGTATCAGGAGCGGGATCACATCGCCGCCACCCTGCAGCGAGCCCTGCTGCCGCCCGCCCTGCCCGAGGTCGAGGGCATCGAGCTGCGCGCGTTCTACCGGCCGGCCCTGGAGGGGTCGCAGGTGGGCGGCGACTTCTACGACGTGTTCTCGGCGGGCGACGACGCGTGGCTGCTCGTCATGGGCGACGCCCGCGGCAAGGGTCCGGAGGCCGCCGCCGTGACGGCCCTTGTCCGGTACTCGATCCGCTCGGTGGCGGCCCGAGAGCGGAGCCCCTCGCGCATCCTCACGCGGGTCAACGAGACCCTCCTGGCCGCCCTCGAGGGCGAGGACTTCGCCACGGTGGCGATCGTGCGGGTGGAGCCGGTTCGCGAGGGGGTCCGTCTGACGGCGAGCTCGGCCGGCCATCCCCTGCCCGCGGTCCTGCGCCGAGACGGCTCGGTCGGCCTGGTGGGCAAGCCCGGCCTGATCCTCGGAGCGTTCCCGCAGGGCGACTGGACCGAGGCCGTGGCCCGGGTCGCGCGCGGCGACGCGTTCGTGCTGTACACGGACGGCCTGACCTCCAAGGACGAGGGCGATTGCATGGCGGAGGGGTCGCGCCTGCGGCGCGCCCTGCGGCGCGTGGCGGGGGCCGAGGCGGGCGAGGTGCTGCGGGTGATCCGTGAGCACGTCACGGATCAGGGCGAGGGCGATCCCCAGGACGACGTGGCGGTCCTCGCCTTGCGCGCCGTCCCCCTCCGGGAACGCCGTCAGCTTGCTTCCGTTATGTCCGAGTCCGGAACGGGTAGGTGAACTGCATGGAGTACGGACGGCGCGAGCTCGACCTGCGGATCCCCGCAGAGCCCCGAGCCGCGGCCGAGGCTCGAGACACCGTCCGAGCGGCCCTCGCTCGAGTCCGGCCAGAGGTGTGCGAGGACGTCCGGTTGCTCGTCAGCGAGCTGGTCACGAACAGTGTCCGCCACGGAGGCCTCCGCCCGCACGACGAGGTGCGCGTTCACGTCCGTGCCACGACGGCAGCGGTGCGCGTGGAGGTCGCCGACCACGGCCGGGGGTTCGACCCGGCGGGGGTTCCGGGGCGCGGAGAGGCGGGGGGCTACGGCCTGGTCCTCGTCCAGCGGCTGGCCCACCGGTGGGGGGTCGATCCAACCGACGGCGTCAACGTGTGGTTCGAGCTCGACGAGCCGTACGAGCGGTCCGCCTAAACGCGGCTAGGCCCGCGACAGTGCCCGGCCGATGACCAGGCGCTGGATCTCGCTGGTGCCCTCGAAGATCGTGTAGATCTTCGCGTCCCGGTACCACTTCTCGACCGGGAAGTCCTTGATGTAGCCGTAGCCGCCCAGGACCTGGATCGCGTCCTCGGTCACGCGCACCGCGACCTCGCCGGCCTTCAGCTTGCTCATCGAGCCCTCGGCCTTCGTGAACTCCGCGCCCGTGCGCGCCATCCACGCGGCGCGCCAGGTCAGCAGCCGGGCCGCCTCGGTCTCCATGGCCATGTCCGCGAGCTTGAAGGCGACGCCCTGGTGCTCGACGATCGGCCGCCCGAAGGTGGTCCGTTCCTTGGCGTAGTCGACCGCGAACTCCAGCGCGGCGCGGGCGATCCCGACGGCCTGCGCGGCCACGCTCGGCCGAGTCATCTCGAACGTCTTCAGCGCGGTGCTGGACGACGTCGACTCCTGCCCGCGGGCGCGCTCCATCTTCGCCTCGAGGCGCTCCATGCCGCCGACGACGTTCTCGAGGGGGATCCGGCAGTCCTCCATGATGACCTCGGCCGTGTGCGAGGCCCGGATGCCGAGCTTCTTCTCCTTCTTGCCCTGGCGCAGACCGGGCGTGTCGGGTCCGATCAGGAAGCTCGCCTGGCCGCGATGTCCGAGATTGGCGTCGACCGTCGCGACGATCACGTGGACGTTGGCGATGCCTCCGTTGGTGATGAAGACCTTGGTGCCGTTCAGGACCCACTCGTCGCCGTCGCGCTTGGCGGTCGTCCGCAGGGCGGACACGTCGGAGCCCGCGCCGGACTCGGTCACGCCGAACGCGCCCAGCTTGGGGTCCTCCGGCGTGCCGAACATGAGCGGGGCCCACTGGAAGAGCTGCTCGGGGGTCGCCGTGTAGGCCAGGCTCGCGAGCGGGAGGCCCGTGCCGAAGATGGAGAGCGCGATGCCGGCGCAGCCCCAGCACAGCTCCTCGAGGGCGATCGGCAGGGTCAGGCCGGAGGGGTCGCCCGAGGAGACCTCGGTGTAGAACTCGAGGGAGTACAGCCCGATCTCCGAGGCCTTCTTGACGACCGGCCACGGGAACTCCTCGGACTCGTCGTACTCCGCGGCGACCGGGCGGATCTCCTTCTCCGCGAAGTCGTGGAGCCACTTCTGGGTCGTGATCTGGTCCTCGGTGAGCTGGAAATCCATCGGTCCTCCGGCGAAGACTAGCGGGCGTGGACGGGAGGTTACTCCCCGGTAGGTTACCTCGGGGTAGTATGTCGCAAACCATGCCAGGGAGTCAAAGGACCAGCCGCCGCCGGATGCCGGGCCCGGAGCGCCGCGAACAGCTGCTGAAGGTCGCGCGCCGGGTGTTCGGCAAGGGCGGGTTCCACTCGGTGTCGATGGACGCGGTCGCCAGGGAGGCCGGCGTCACCAAGCCGATCCTCTACGACCACTTCCCGTCCAAGAAGGACCTGTACCTGTCGCTGCTCGAGTCCGACCTCGCCGCGCTGAACACCAAGGTCCAGACCGCGCTGGAGGAGGCGCCCGGGAACCGCGAGCGCATCCGGGCGTCGTTCGAGGCCTACTTCGGCTTCGTCGACGAGCACGCCGAGGGGTTCCGCCTGCTGATGACCGAGGCCATCGGCGCCGACCGCGACATCAAGGAGCGGGTGCGCCGGGTCCGCGACGACATCCACAAGGAGGTCACGCAGGTCATCGAGCGCGAGTCCCAGGGTCGCCTCAGCCACGGGGACGCGTGGGTCGTCGCCCTCGGCCTGATCGGCATGGCCGAGACCGTCGCGCAGAACGACCCGGGCGGGCCGGCGGACGAGCGCCGCCGGGCCGTCGACACACTCGTGCGTCTCGCGTGGCGCGGCATCACCGGCCTCACGGTCTGAGTTCCCCGTGGAGATCGCCGGGTTGGTGAGCGAGGCCCGCAGCTTCCTCCGTCCCATCGGCTGGCGCGCCGCCCCCCGGCCCGAGGACCTCGAGGGCTGCCTGATCTTCGAACGCGACCGCCGCGTCGGCTCCTTCGACGGGACCGAGATCGCGTACGGCGTCTACGGCGACTCCGGACCGTGGGTGATCCTCGTGCCGGGCTTCGTCTGCCCCGACAACTTCTGGAAGTACCTCCTCCCCGACCTGGCCCGCGACCACCGCGTGATCGTCTACGACTCCCGGGGGCTGGGGCTTTCCGGACTCCCCCGCCGGCCCGGGTACCGGGCCCGCAACCTGTCCAGCGAGGACTTCTCGATCTCCAACCAGACCCGCGACATCCTCGCGGTGCTCGACGCCGTCGGTGCGAAGCAGGCCGCGCTGATCGGACACAGCATGGGCGGGCAGACGATCCTCGAGGCGTACCGGCGGTTCCCGAACCGGATCTCCGCCCTCGTGTCGCTGACCGGTCCGTTCGAGAGCCCCATCCGGACGTTCTACGGCCGCGACTTCACCAACATCTTCCGCGGTGTCGACCAGTTCCTGAAGCTGTTCCCCCGCCCGACGATCCTGCTGTGGCGGGCGCTGTTCCTGGCGAACCCCTCGATCCCCCACACCGTCGCCCAGCTGGGCCGCGCGCTCGGCCCGCTCGCCAGGCAGGAGGACATGGACGCGTACTACCGGCACATGGCGTTCATCGACCCGCTGATCATGATGAAGATGGCCGAGGCGATGCGGTCACATTCGGCCGCTGACGTGCTCGAGACGATCGCCGTCCCCACGCTGATCCTGGCCGGGACGCTCGACATGTTCACCCCCGTCGCGCTGGCCCAGGCGATGAACGAACGCGTCGCGAACTCCGAGCTGGTGGTCCTGGAGGGCGCCAGCCACGGTGCGGTGATCGAGAAGCCGAACGAGGTCAACGCGGCCGTCCGCGACTTCCTGACCCGTCACCAGGGCCGGGCCAAGGCCGCTCCCAAGAAGGCACCGGCCAAGAAGCGGAGCCCCAAGAAGACGCCCGCGAGGAAGCCCGGCGACCCCGAGGCCGTTCGCGAGGATGCCCGGGAGCACGCCGGGATCGACCGAGCCGCAATTAGCATGGAGAGCGTCTGAACAAGGAGGGCACGATGAGCGCGAGGAAGGCTGCGAAGAAGACCTCGAAGTCGACGAAGACGATCGCCAGGAAGGCCGCCACCACCACCAAGGGCAAGAAGTCCACGGGATTCTCGGATTTTGAACGGGCCGCGATGAAGGAGCGCGCCGCCGAGCTGAAGGCGGAGGCGAAGCGGGCCGACGGGGAGTCCGCCCTGCTCGCGAAGATCGCGGAGATGCCGCCGGAGGATCGCGCCCTGGCCGAGGGCGTCCACGCGATCGTCACGTCAACCGCGCCGGACCTCGCGCCGAAGACGTGGTACGGGATGCCCGCGTACGCCAATGCCGCCGGCAAGGTCGTCTGCTTCTTCCAGAGTGGTGCCAAGTACGAGTCGAGATACTGCACGCTCGGCTTCCAGGACGCGGCGACGCTCGACGACGGCAGCATGTGGCCGACCACGTTCGCGCTCACCAAGCTGACCGCCGCGAACGAGAAGACGATCCGCGAGCTCGTGAAGAAGGCGGCGCGCTGAGTCCCACACTCAGACGATCGGTCGTCACGCGAGCTTGGCGCCGAGTTCGCGGATGACGTCCACCAGGAGGTCCACGTCCTCCTCCCGAGTGCGCCAGTTCACGATGGCGGGCCGGAACGCGACCTTGCCCTCGAACGTGGTCGTGCCGACGTACACACGGCCATCCTCGAGGATGGCCTCGCCGACGCGGCGGTTCAGCTCGTCGAGCGCCGCGGGGTCCTCCGCTCCGGGGGGATGGATGCGGAACGTCGCGATATTCAGCCGGACGTCTGCGAGGCGCTCGAGGTCGTCGGCCCCGTCAACGCGGTCGGCGACCCGGCGCGCCAGGTCCAGGTGACGCTCCACCATCTGCCGGTAGCCCTCCCGCCCGTACGCGCGCAGCGTCGCCCACACCGGAAGCCCGCGAGCCCGCTGGCTCATCTCCGGCGAGAGGTAGGCCAGGTTGGGCCGCGCCTCGTCGCCTTCGGTGAGGTAGGCGGCCGAAGACGTAAGCGCCGCCGGCAGCATGGCGGCGTCGCGGACGAACGCGAACCCGGACTCGTACGGGACGTTCAACCACTTGTGGCCGTCGGCGATCACTGAATGGGCCCGGTCGATGCCCTCGACGAGGTGCCGGGTCCTCGGCGACAGCGCGGCAAACAGGCCGAACGCGCCGTCGACGTGGAGCCAGGCGTCGTGTGTCTCGGCCAGATCGGCCATGTCGGCGATGGGATCGAAATCGCCCGCGTTCACCTCGCCCGCGTTCGCGATGAGGATCGCCGGCGCGCCGTCGAGCGCCTGGAGCGCGCCCCGCATCGCGTCGAGGTCGAGACGCCCGGCCGCATCGCGCACCAAGGTCTGCACGCGACTCCGGCCGATCCCGAGCATCCCCATGGCCTTGCGCGAGCTCGCGTGAACGTACCCGCTCGTGAGGACGGGCACCGGCGGCAGCCCGGCCAAGCCGTCCTCGTCGACGTCCACGCCCTGCCGCTCCGCCCACCACCGCCGGGCGCACAGCAGGGCCGTGAAGTTGGCCATCGTCGCACCGGTCGTGAGCGCCCCGCCCCATGACGGCGGGAGCCCGAACAGGTCGAGCAGCCATTTGACCGAGAGGTCCGCCAGGCGGCCGCCGAGTGGGCTGGCCACCCACAGCCCGGGGTTCTGGTCGATCGTGGACTGGAGCCAGTCCGCGCCGAGCGACGCCGGCGTCACCCCGCCGATGACGAAGTGGAAAAACCGAGGACCGCTCGAGGCGACGTGCGCGTCCAGTCCTTCGAGGAGCTCTCGCAGGGTGGCGCCTGCGCCGACGCCGGGTCTCGGGTAGGGGTCCGGCGAACCGGTCCGCCCGCTCGTCGGCATCGGGCTCCCGAAGCGTCCGGTCGTCCACGGACTCCAGGTACTTCCGTGCTTCGTCCGCGATCAGATCGACGACGCCCTGCAGCTCGGCGCGGTCCGGTACACCCACGGCGGGAATGCTAGAGGCTCAGGCCAGCATTGACCCAGCGAGGCGAGCGTCGCAAGATCGGCGCGACGACGTCCCGAGGAAGCGCCCATGTCCGTACGCACCTGCGAGAAGTGCGGCAGCGAGCCCGGCTCGCCGTACACATTCCTGTACGGCACGACCACCTCGACCCCGACGGGCCCGAACACGACGAGGACCGTCGAGGAGGTCAAGGGCACGGAGACCGTGTACCTCGGGGAACGGTGCCTGGACGAGCGCCGCGCGGCGGCACGCCGGTCCTACAGCGCCGTAAGCGTGATCTCCTCGATCGTGATGCTCGCCGCGATCGGTATGGCGATCTTCGGTGGCTCCGGGCTCAGGATCGTGGGCATCCTGGGGGCCGCTGTCGCCCTGGTGCCCCTGATCTTCTCGCTGCTCATGCGGTGGGTCGCCGGGACCCAGCACGGGGCCCAGGAGGCCCTCGGCGTGGGGTTCGCCATCGAGCTTCGCAGGATGGACCTGAGGAAGCAGGGGTACCCGAACGTCTGGACCAAGGAAGCATGGGCGAACAAAGTCAGGTGGCACGGGGGGTAGCGATGGATACCTCCGTCACGAGTCGCTGCGAACGATGTGGCAACGTCCGGTCGGGCCGCAGCTACCACTTCCGATACGGCAAGAGCACGTCGGAATCGACGTTGACCGACGCGACCACACGGCGGATCACCACCCGCTACGAGATCCACGGACCCGTGGCGGTGTTCATCTGCGACCAGTGCATAGCGGGTCGGGAGGATCGACTGCGACGAGTGGTGCGTTGGCTCGGGGTCGTCGTCATGGTCAGTGCCGTGATCTTCGGCGTCGTGGCGCTCCTGACGGGCATCGACCGGGGTCTCGCGATCGGCCTGCCCGCCGGGTTGATCATCGGCGGCGCGGTGCTGGCCCTCGTCCGATGGCCGACGGATGGCCGGCTGATCGGTGAGGGTTTTGCCATCGATCTCAGACGACCGACCCTTCGTGAGCAGGGATGGGAGCAGTTCTGGACATCGAATGCGTATCGCGCGCTCGCGGCGGGCGCGACCGACCAACCGGACGCCCCCAAGTAGCGAGATCTGACGGACCGTCAGATCCTCACTGGAAGAGGCGCGATCCCGTCCATTCGCCCCGTATACGGAGTTCTTGAATCGCGGCAGCACCCTCCGCGCGTCGAGGAGCTCACAAAGTCCAGGTGACGCTCCACGATCTCGCGATGCCTCGCGCCCGTACGGCGCAGGGTGGCCCTGCAGGTCGGCCGGTACGTCGTGATCTGCAACGTCCCCGGGCATTACCTGCGGGGGATGTTCACGACCATCGTCGTCGCCTGAGGCCTGGACCGGGAACTGCCCCGGCCGCTCGCCGTCCCCCTTGCGGCGCGCGAACAAGCGGAGCAAGATCGGACGCGCATCGCCCAGAGGAGGCACCCATGTCTGCCGCCACCTGCGAGAAGTGCGGCACCGAACCCGGCCACCCCTACACCTTCCTGTACGGCACGGTCACCACGACGCCCGCCGGCCCGAACACGACCCGGGTCACCCAGGAGATCACGGGACGACAGACCGTCTCGTTGGGCGAGCGCTGCGTCGAGGCGTTCCGGGTCCGGAAGCTCCGCAAGTGGCGGATCGCCATCGTCGTGTGGTCGGCCCTCATCCTCACCGGGATCGGCCTCATCGTCTTCGCCAGCTCGGATGGCCCCAAGATCGTCGGGCTGCTCGGGGGCGCGGTCGCGGCCATCGGATTGATCATCGCCCTGATCATGAACTGGAGCGAGAGGAAGTCGACGAAGCAGACGCACGGGGAAGAGCTCGGGATCGAGCTGCACAAGAAGGAGCTGAAGAAGCAGGGTTACTCCCAGCTGTACAGCCAGCAGGGGTGGCAGGACCACATGAACGCCACCAACAAGATGAACCACTAACAGCCGGTGGACGCGACCCGGACGGAGCGCTGCGAGCGGTGCGGGAACACCCGCCCCGGACGCCAGTACGGCTTCTGGTACGGATCGGTCAGGACCGGGTCGAACACCGCCGGCACGATCACCGGCTATAAGGTCGGCGGACAGGGCGCGGCGTTCATCTGCGACCAGTGCCTCACCGACCGGATACGCCGGCTGCGGCGGGTCGCCACGTTCCTTCCGGCCGGCATGGCGTTCCTCCTGTTGGCGGTCGGCATCGCGGACTTCGTCATCCGGAGCGAGGTCGATGGCCTCATCGCCTTCAGCGGCATGGCCCTCCTCGCTGGCCCGGTCCTGGCGCCGGTGCTTCTGTGGCAACTGCGGAAGAACCCCGACTTCAGTCCCGAGCGCACGGGAGAGACGTACGCCGTGGCCGCTCGAAAGAAGGACCTGCGCGCTCAGGGATACACGACCTTCTGGAACCAGGCGGGGTACGAGGCGATGCTCGATGCCCAGCCTGCGGTGGCGGGCGCCGAGAGTGGCGACTACTCGTTCGTTCGGGACGTTTCCGGCTCGGTTACCGGCATCTGGCTCCGCGACGCCTCCCAGGCACAGAATCAGAGCCTGCTGATGGCGCTCCTCACAAAACACGGCGTCAGCCCCACGGCGCTACTTGGGGGCCTGCGTCCCGTCCCGAACCATCGCGACGGCGGCGCGTTCGTGATGTTCGGGGGAGCCCGGGCCCCCGGCGAGTAGCGAAATCTGACGGACCGTCAGATCACAGGTTGCCGCGGTCGGCCTGTTCCCGTTCGATCGCCACGAAGAGCTCCTTGAAGTTGCCCAGGCCGAAGCCGCGGCTGCCGTGGCGCTCGATGAGCTCGTAGAAGACCGTCGGGCGGTCCTGCTGGATCTTGGTGAAGATCTGCAGCAGGTAGCCCTCCTCGTCGCGGTCGGCCAGGATGCCCAGGCGCTCGAGGTCGTCGACGTTCTCCTCGATGTCGCCGATGCGCGTGCGGAGGTCCGCGTAGTACGTGGCCGGCACCCGGATGAACCGCACGCCCCGCTCGCGCAGCGCGGTCACGGACGCGACGATGTCATCGGTCGCCATCGCGATGTGTTGCACGCCGGGCGACCGGTAGAAGTCCAGGTACTCCTCGATCTGGGACTTCTTCTTGCCCTCGGCCGGCTCGTTGATCGGGAACTTCACCCGGCCGTCCCCGTCCCACATCACCTTCGACATCAACGCGGTGTACTCGGTGGAGATCTGGTCGTCACGGAAGTGCACGAGCTGGCCGAACCCCAGGACGCGCGCGTAGAACTCGACGAGCTCGTTCATCCCGCCGAGCACCGTGTTCGCGACGACGTGGTCTACCGCCTGGATGCCGACGGGCGGGCCCTCGTCCGGATAGGCGTCCTCGGCCCGGTAGCCCGGGAGGAAGACGCCCGAGTAGTTCTCGCGCTCGACGAACGAGTGCAGGGTGTCGCCGTACGCCTTGATCGAGGACCGGACCACCTTGCCCTGGTCGTCCTCGAGGATCGTCGGCTCCATCGCGGACTCGGCCCCCCGCGCCGTGGCCTCCTCCCATGCATGCGTCGCGTCGGGGACGCGCAGCGCGACGTCGCGCACGCCGTCGCCGTGCTCGAACGCGTGGCTGGTGATCTCCGACTCCGGCCCCATGCCGCCGGTGAAGACGTACCTGGCGGTCCCCTGCTCGGTCACCCACGAGGCTCGGTCGCGATGTCCCGTCTCGGGACCCGCGTACGCGGTGACGTGGAAGCCGAGGGCCTTCGAGTAGTAGTACGCGGCCTGGCGGGCGTTGCCAACCCAGAACTCGACGTGATCGATCCCAAGGAGGGGCATGAAGTCCTCGTGCTGGGGGGTCTGCGGCTCCTGCGACATCGTCGTCACCTCCGCTCGCGGCGTCGTCCGAGTCTACGTCAGGGCCGGGCCACGAAGACGGTGCCGTGGCCGGTGGCCTCGGCCTGGCGGCGGGACTCGGCCACCCGCTCCGCGAGGACCCCGCTCGCGAGGTCTGCCTGGAGCGCGGCCAGCCCCGACCGGCGTACCTCCTGGTCGATCCGGTGCCAGAACGAGGTGTTGCGCAGATGGTTCTCGTCGGCCAGCGCCTGTAGGGAACTCCCGGCCGTCGCGGGCGGTCTGCTGGGGTGCGTACGGAGACTGGAGGCGGCATGCGCACACGGATCGCGGCACTCGCACTGATGCTCACCGGAGCCCTGTTCGTCCCGGCGGCGCCGGCCTCGGCCGGCGGGGTGGGCTCGACCTTCTGGTTCACGAGCCCCTCCGGGGGTCCCTATCTCGTCCCCGGCGACTCCATCTCCTCGAGCACCTCGGTGAACCTCGCCTATGGCGGCGGCCGCCCGGCGGATGGTCCGTTCTACGCCTACGTGGTCCCGCGAACGAACGACTGGCAGGCCGCTCCACCCATGCCGGCGGAGGCGCTGGTCGTGGGCCGCCTCGACGTGGGAGTCCCGCATGACCAGATGGTCGACGTGGGCGTGAGCTTCACCATCCCCCGGGTGGCTCCCGGCGCCTACTGGCTCGAGGTGTGCAACCGGCCCTGCACGGCGACGCTGGGGGAACTCTGGGCGTCCGAGCTCCGGATCGTCGAGACCGCGGCCGAGGCCCGCCTTCGAGCTCGGATCGACCGTGCGGCGTCCGCCGCCGCAGCGGCCACCCAACGCCTCGACACGAGACTCACCCGCCGCGTCGACCGGATCGATCGGGAGTCGGCGTCATCCTCAACGGTAGGCATATGGGGTGATCGGGTGACCGCCCTGGAGAACCGGGTCGAGGACCTGCAGGCCGAAGCCACGGCCGCGCGCGCGGCGGCGCCGCGATACGCCGCGCTCGGAGCGGGAGGTGCGGTCGCGGCCGGTCTCCTCGTTCTCGCCTCGTGGCGGATCGGAGCCGGCATCCGCCGTCGACGGGAGCTGCGGGCCCTGCTCACGCCCGTCGACGCGCCGGCCGAAGTCGTGCCCTTCGAGCTGGAGCCGGTGGAATAGCTCAGAAGATGGCGGCGAACGCTTTCTCCAGGGCGAAGCCCAGGAGCATGCACGCCGGCCACGTCAGGATCCAGGCCGTCACGACCTGGCCGGCCACCCCCCACCGCACCGCGGAGAGCCGCTTGGTGGCGCCGACGCCCATGATCGAGGTCCCGATCGCGTGGGTGGTCGACACGGGGATCCCGAGCTGTGCGGCCCCGGTGATCACGAGCGCAGCGCCCGTCTCGGCCGCGAAGCCTTGGACGGGCTCGAGCTTGGTCATCCGCATGCCGAGCGTCCTGACCACGCGCCAGCCGCCCACCATGGTGCCCAGGCCCATCACCGCGGCCGCCGACACGATCACCCAGACCGGGATGGTGAACTCCTCCGAGCAGCCGGCCCCCCCGCTCGAGTTGAGGAGCAGCGCCAGCGTGATGATGCCCATCGTCTTCTGCGCGTCGTTCGTGCCGTGGCTGAAGGCCATGAAGGCGGCGGACAGGATCTGGGCCCGGCCGAAGACCCGGCGGACCACGGCGCGGCGAACCCTCGCGAACAGCCGGTAGATCAGGAACATGATCAGCAGTCCCATCAGGAAGCCGCCGACCGGCGAGGTGATCAGGCCGATGAGCGCCTTCTTGGTCCCCTCCCACTCCAGGCCCCGGAGGCCGCCGGCCGCGAAGCCCGCGCCGAGCAGGCCCGCGACCAGCGCGTGCGACTCGCTCGAGGGAAGCCCCA
>JBBDTT010000185.1:0-22742 GCA_040904285.1 Actinomycetota bacterium | reverse complement strand
TCTGGCCTTCCCGCTTGCAGAGGTCTAGTAGCGCGAACAGGTGGCTCTCCAGGCCGGCGCCGGCGATCTCGGGGTGCGCCCGGAGCAGGCTGGACAGCCACGTGGTGCCGGACCGGGGGACCCCCGTGACGAACAGGACCCGGTCGCGCAGCGGGCTATCCGCCAGGCCCATCCGGCCTCCCGAGCTGCCCGTAGTGGACCAGGTCGATCGCCGGGTACAGTCGCCGCAGGACCCACCCACCCGAACGCGCGAACCGCTCGGTCGCGGGACGGTGCCCGTGCCAGCGGCGCAGCCGCCGCAGGGCCCGGTACCAGACCCGTCCGAACTGCAGCATCCGCCGCAGGCGCCGGGCCAGCTCGGCGTCCTCGGCCGTCCACGCCGCGTCCGGCCGATAGTCGAAGAACATCGTGTTGACGATCAGCCGGCCGTTGCGAAGCACGGCTCCGGTCCCGGTGGCCCGTTCGAGCAGGAGCCGGGCGGGGCCGGGCCACAGGGGGTCGTTGAACGCGATGACCCCCCCCGAGCGCACGGCGCTGGCCCAGTCGTCGAGGTCCTGGCGGACGCTCGCGTACGCATGATCGCCGTCGATGAACACCAGGTCGGCCGCGCCGTCGGGCGCCTGGGGGCGGGCGTCGTGCGAGAACGCCCGGACCACGTCGACCAGGTCCCGCACCCCGGCCTCCTCCAGGTTCCGCTGGACCTCGGCGTGCCGCTCGTCCGCGAGCTCGTGGGGGTCGATCGACATCAGTCGCCCGCCGCCGCCGGCCCGCAGCCCCAGCGCGATGACCACGGTCGAGCGTCCGCGCCACGACCCGATCTCGACGGCCCGGCCCCGGCCACCGGTCTCCTCCGCGGCACGCCGCGCCACCGCGTGCAGCTCCCATGCCTCGCGGGGAGCGAGCCACCCCTGGACGGAGCGGATGCGCCCGGCCAGCGCGGTGAGCCCCTCGAGGTCCAATCGGTCCTTCGCCGGGGGGACGCTCACGAGACCGGCGCCCGAAGCGGAGTGTTGGGGCGCCCGGCGGGCTCTCCCGGCGAGATGAGGAGGGCCCGCGTCACCCGGGCCTCCTCCACGAACAGGAGCAGCGCCCAGTCGACACGGCGCTCGTCCAGGCCGTTGCCCTCGAAGAACACGCTCGCGGAATCCTCCCCCTTCGTGAGCACCCAGGACTGGCGCAGCAGGGGTGGTCCGAAGGCGCCCTCGGCCAGGGCCAGCAACGTGGCCAGCGCCTCCCCGTCCCTGGCGCTTCGATCCCCGGCCCCGGTCCGGAGCTCCAGCACGAACCGGGGGCCGGCCAGGGCGCGAAGCCGCTCCGCGTCGCGGGACCGGAGGGCCTCGGCGAAGGCCCGAGGAACGTCGGCCGGCGAGATCGCCTCGGAGACGGCCGGAGGCACGTTCCGCGCTCCTTCCCGGCGCGGGGTCCTCCGGCCGCGTTCCTTCGCGTACCCGAGCTCCCGCAGGAGGTCGCCGGCCGCGCGCTCCACGGCCTTCAGGTCCTGGCGGGTGAGCTCGTCCTGCCACCGGTCCTTCGCCCCCTCGCTCGCGGCGTCGTAGCCCGCGTACTTCACGCCGGAGAGGCGCCGCAGGAGGTCGCCGTCCACCCGCGCGCCGTCCAGCCCCAGCCACGCGTAGAGCATGCGGGCGGTTCCGGCGGGGTCCTCCCGGAGGTCCTCGTAGCGGACCTCCAGGTATCGCGGGCGCCCAGCGAACGTCTCCCGGACCGCCCGCACCGCGTCGGCCCAGATGTTGACGGCGGCCTCGGCGGAGTCCGCCGGCCGCCACGGGACCTGGAGCAGCGACCGCGCCACGGCCCGGCCGTCGCGGACCAGGTGCAGGAACCAACCGTCGGGATAGACCTCGGCCTTGCGGCCGAGCTCCACCTCGGGGTTCGGCCCGCCGCTGGGGGTCTTTTCCAGGACGAACCGGGCCTCGGGACGGGTTCGCTCGCGCATCCGCAGGAACACCCCGTCGCACAGGTCGCGGACGAGCTCGACCATCTCGGCGCGTTCGAGGTACTGGCCCAGGTACCGCTCCCAGGGCTTCCCGGCGTCGTAGTGGTCCAGGAGCGTGTTCACCCCGCTGTCGAACAGGTGGCTCTCCCAGCCCGCCGAGGCGACCTCGGGGTGGGCGCCCAGCAGCCGCGTCATCCACGTGGTGCCGCTCCGGGGCGACCCCACCACGAACACCACGCGATCTCGCAGGGGACTGTCGGCGATGCCCATAGGCCGGATGATTCTAGTGACGGGCCCTGTCGCGCATCCGGGCCTCGTGGGCCCGCTTGGCGGCGGCCTCGGCCTTCACGGCGAGCCGAGGGAACCGGCGAGCGTCGAGCCCGACCCCCAGGTCACGGAACCGGTCCGGGAGCCGCCCTCGCCGGCCGGACCGGCGATCGAGCACGTGACGGAGCCGGCCCCGCTTCAGGAAGGTCCGCATGAGCGGGAACAGCTCCACCTCCAGGCGGGTGAGGTCCTGGTTCGGGCGATACGCAAGGAACAGCGTGTTCTCGACCAGGTTCGGATCGCGGAACGGTGAGCTGAGCACGAACACGTACTCCCGGAGGAAGCGGTTCACGCCCTTCCAGAAGGGGTCGTTGAAGGCCACCACCGCGCCGTCGGCCAGGGCCGGACGCCACACGATCATGTCCTGCAGCACGCTCTCGAACCGGTGGTCGGCGTCGATGAAGACCATGTCGACCGTCCCCGGCTCGAACTTCTGCGCGGCTCCCACGGAGCCCATCCTCCAGGCCTCGACCACGTCGTCCACGCCGCGATCACGCATGTTCTCGGTGAGTCGCAGATGCCGCTCGGGGGACTGGGGGTCGATCGTGACCAGCCGGCCCCCACCGCGCACTTTCAGCGCGAGGCCCATCGCGATGGCGGACCGCCCCATGTAGGAGCCCACGTCCACGATCAGCGGGATACGATTCGCCGCCGGGACGGTCAGGGCGTTCTGATATAGCGTCCAGGCTTCCTGACCCGCCAGCCAGCCCTCGACGCCCTTGAGACGCCGGAGCAACTCTGCCGGGGTCGCTATCGCCTGATCGGTCATCAGCTTCGGCCTCACGCAGGGATCGGACCCAGGAGCGTAGTAATACTCGCGGACCTGCGCCCGTCCGAGGAGCACCCGTTGGTCCTGACCCAGCCCGTATGAGAACTCGGCGCCGACTCGTCGGCGTGGTCGTCGCGGGCCTGCTCCTGGGCATCGTCCCCCCCGGCGTCCCGGCGACGTCCCCCGCCCAGGCGGCTCCGCCCAAGTCGCTCCGGATGCTCGCCCTGGAGCGTGGGATCTCGATCGGGACGATGGTGGCCACGGCCGGCGACTACCGGGCCGAGGAGGCCACGGGGCGCACGATGCAGACGGTGTGCTCCGAGTTCAACCTGATCACTCCGGGCAACGCCTTGAAGTTCGGGATCGTCCACCCCTCGCCCAAGCGGTACGACTGGGTGACGGCCAACCGCGTGCTGGCGAAGGCCGCGGGTTGCGGCATGCAGGTCATCGGGCACACCCTGGTCTGGCACCTCCACCTGCCGGCCTGGCTGCTTCGCCTGGACGGCCGCCCCGCCGCGGTGCGCAGGGTCCTCAAGGACCACATCACCAGGGTCGTCGGCCGCTTCGCCGGGCGGATCTCGGCCTGGGACGTCGTGAACGAGGCGGTCCTGCCCGACGGACGTCTCCGCGACTCGTTCTGGCTGCGCAACCTGGGCCCCCGCTACGTGCTGGACGCCTTCCGGTGGGCCCGGCAGGCCGATCCCACCGCGACCCTCTACTACAACGACTACGGCAACGAGGGGGTGGGCGACAAGACCAACGCCGTCCACGGGTGGCTGCGAACCTGGCTCGGCCAGGGGGCAGAGATCGACGGTGCCGGCCTCCAGGTCCACCGCCGGCTCCGGGGCGCGACGTGGTTCGCGATGGCGCACACGATGCGCCGCTACGCGAGGCTCGGCCTGGTGACCCGCGTGAGCGAGATGGACGTGGCCCTCGACCTCCCGGCGGACGACGGCCGGCTCGCGAACCAGGCCGTCGTCTTCTACGACGCCATGCGGGCGTGCCTGTCGCCGGGCACGAGGTGCGAGACGTTCACCGTCTGGGGCGTGAGCGACCGGTACTGGACCGAGGGCGGCGCCAAGCGCTGCTGCGGCCTGCTGTTCAGCCGGGAATTCAAGAAGAAGCCCGCGTACTTCGGCCTGGTGGCCGCGCTCCGCCAGGCAGCCTGAGCCCCGCACCGCCGCCCGCCTACACTCGCGCGGTGGATGCCCCGTTCTTCGTGATCAACAGCGGCCGCGCGGGCAGCACGCTGCTCCAGATGATGCTTTCGGCGCACCCCCGGCTGATCGTCGCGCCCGAGACGCACTGGATCGTCCGCCTGGCCGATCGTCACCGGGCCTCGGGGCCGCCCTGGACCGGCCTCGTCCGTGACCTCTCGGCCGAGCCCAGCTACCGGGACCTGTGGCGGCTGGAGCCCCGGCAGACGCTCCGGCGGCTGGCCGAGCGGCGCCCCGGCACCGTCGCGGGGGCGATCGACGAGGTGTTCCGCCAGTACGCGGACCTGGCGGGCAAGCCGCGGTGGGGAGACAAGAGCCCGTCGTACGCGCAGCACGTCGCGCGGCTCGCCGAGCTGTGGCCGGATGCCGGCTTCGTGCACCTGGTGCGTGACGGGCGCGACGTGGCCTCGTCCCTGCTGCGGGTCCCGTGGGGGCCCACGACGATCCCGGGTGGGGCCCTGCACTGGCGGCGCTCCGTGGAGCGCGCCCGCGAGGCGGGTGAGCGCCTCGGCCCCGGGCGGTTCATCGAGGTCCGGTACGAGCGTCTGGTGGCCGAGCCCGAGGCGGAGCTCCGCTCGGTCTGCTCGTTCCTGGGGGAGGACTTCGATCCCGGGATGCTCGAGTTCCACACCCACGCGCCGGAGGACCTCGTTCCGGGGGCCAACCCGCGCGATCCCCTCCGGCCCGTGGACCCCCGAGCCCGCAACTGGCGGCACGAGCGGACCCCGCGGGAGATCGCCCGGTTCGAGGCCGTGGCCGGGGCGACCCTCGAGCGGTTCGGCTACGAGCGCGCCGGAGATGCCGGCATCCCGGACGCGGCGATCGCGTGGGCCACCGCGGGGGCGGACGCGGCCGGGGTGGTGTGGCGGCGCCGTCGCGGGGTGACGGGGCTCGGAACGCGAACGGGCCCCCGTCGAAGCGAGGGCCCGCGGTCGCGTTGAGTCGTCCGGGCGAGTCCTAGAACTCGTCCATGCCTCCGCCGGGCATCGCGGGCATGGCCGGGGCCTTCTCCGGCTTGTCCGCGACGACGGCCTCGGTGGTGAGGAACAGCGCGGCGATCGACGCGGCGTTCTGCAGGGCCGACCGGGTGACCTTCGCCGGGTCGATGATGCCCTGCTTGAACATGTCCACGTACTCGCCCGTGGCCGCGTCCAATCCGTTCGCCCCGCCCTTCTTCTCGATGAGCGAGCGGACCCTCTCCACGACCACGCCGCCCTCGAGGCCGGCGTTGACCGAGATCTGCTTGAGCGGCTCCTCGAGCGCCTTGCGCACGATGAGCGCGCCCGTCGCCTCGTCGCCGGTCAGGTCGAGCTTGTCGAGGCCGGTCTGCGCGGTGAGCAGGGCCACGCCGCCGCCGGGCACGATGCCCTCCTCGACGGCCGCCTTGGTCGCCGACACGGCGTCCTCGATGCGGTGCTTCTTCTCCTTGAGCTCGACCTCTGTCGCGGCCCCGACCTTGATAACGGCCACGCCCCCGGACAGCTTGGCCAGACGCTCCTGCAGCTTCTCGCGGTCGTAATCCGAATCGGTCTTGTCGATCTCGGCCTTGATCTGGTTGATCCGGCCCTTGATCTGCTCGGGATCGCCCCCGCCCTCGACGACGGTCGTCTCGTCCTTGGTGACGACGAGCTTGCGGGCGGTGCCCAGCATGTCGAGCGTCGTGTTGTCGAGCTTCAGGCCGACCTCCTCGGAGATGACCTGGCCGCCCGTCAGGATCGCGATGTCCTGGAGCATGGCCTTGCGGCGGTCCCCGAAGCCCGGCGCCTTCACCGCGACCGACTTGAACGTGCCGCGGATCTTGTTGACGACCATGGTGGCGAGGGCCTCGCCCTCCACGTCCTCGGAGATGATCACGACGGGCTTGCCCGACTGCATGACCTTCTCGAGCACCGGCAGCAGGTCCTTCACCGCCGTGATCTTCGAGTTGGCGAGCAGGATGTAGGGATCCTCGAGAACCGCCTCCATGCGCTCGGGGTCGGTCACGAAGTACGGGGAGATGTAGCCCTTGTCGAAGCGCATGCCCTCGACGAGCTCGAGCTCCATCCCGAAGGTCTGCGACTCCTCGACGGTGATGACGCCGTCCTTGCCGACCTTGTCCATCGCCTCGGCGATCTGGGCGCCGATGTCGGGGTCGCCGGCCGAGATCGAGGCCACGTGGGCGATCTCGTCCTTCTCCTCGACGTCCTTGGCCTGGTTCATGATCGCCTCGACCGCGGCCTCGGTGCCGGCCTCGATACCGCGCTTGAGCGACATCGGGTTGGCGCCGGCGGCCACGTTGCGGAGGCCCTCCTTGACCATGGCCTGGGCGAGGACGGTTGCCGTGGTCGTGCCGTCACCGGCCACGTCGTTGGTCTTCTTGGCGACCTCCTTGACGAGCTCGGCCCCGATCCGCTCCTCGGGGTCCTCGAGCTCGATCTCCTTCGCGATGGACACGCCGTCGTTGGTGATCGTCGGCGCGCCCCACTTCTTCTCGAGGACGACGTTGCGGCCCTTGGGGCCGAGCGTGATCCGGACGGCGTTCGCGAGCTTGTCCATCCCCCGCTCGAGCGCGCGCCGTGCCTCCTCGTCGAACGTGATGATCTTCGGCATGTGGCTCCTCCAGGTCGTGTTCGGTGGCTAGCACTCTCAGGGGGAGAGTGCTAACGCGATTCTAGGGTCGGCGACCGGGTTCGGCAACCCGGCGCGGAGGCGGTACACCGCCTGCGTGCGGAGCCCCAGCACCCGGTTCGACATCCTGAACCGGTGGAGTCGCCCGGCGAACTCCGCGCCGCCGGCCCGGACGTCCGCCTCCAGGCCAGGGCCGGGGCGCGTTCCCTGGGCATCTCAGCTCCCGCGGGCGGTCCCGGGGCGGCCCCGCGCGGCGAGCCACGCCCGCGCCAGCCCGCCGTACGCGCGGTTCGCCGCTCGGAATCTCCCCAGCTCGGCCTCCCGGCCGGCGGTCCTCGCGGCAAGCAGCTCCCCCGCGAACGCATGGAGCTCGGAGTCCAGCCGGTTCGCGGCAAGGACGGCCTCGGCGTCCTCGGGCGCGAGCGGGTGCCGGCGGGCGCCCGTGACGTTGCGCTCCACGTACAGGATCCGGCGCCGCCACCCGAGCGCCTCGCGCATCACCAGCAGCGACTCGTCGAACCGCTCCGACACGCCGACGACCTCGAAGTGCTCACCCAGGTTCCGCTTCGCGGCCTCGAGGTGGTCGCGGGTGACCGAGCCGAACTCGACGAACGGATCCGCCGAAAGAAGCCGGACCTGTCCGTTGTCGAGCTCGAGAGAGGTCCGCTCGCGCACGTAGTCGCCGACCGTCATCCCCGGCCGGAGGCGCTCGAACAGCTCGTGCGACGGCCGCTCCCGCACGTAGTGGAAGTGCGACGCGATGCGGCCGAGGGGCTCGCGGAGCATCGTCACGTAGCAGACCGGCGGCCGAAGCCACTCGTGGAGGCCGAACGGCATGTGCCCCATGAGCAGGCGGACCGCGTGGCGGCGGGGCTCGGGAAGGGCCCGGAAACGGTCCAGGTTCTCCCAGATCGGCTCCTCGATCGCGTGCACGACGCCGGGCTCGTACTGGCGGAGGAACACGCCGCCGAGCGTCGACCCGGCGGCCTTCGGCAGATGGAGGAACACGATCGTGGTCTCCGGCGAGATCGGCACGGGCCGAGCCTACCGGCGGTCCCCGGGGCTCGCGCTGCTACGATCCGCAGCCCTCGTGGAGGTGCCTTGACGGACCGGTCGCGCGTGATCGTCGTGGGGCTGGACGGGGCGTCGTGGGATGTCCTCGACCCCCTGATGGCCAGGGGCCTGATGCCCAACCTGTCGGACCTGGCGTCCTCCGGCGCCCGCGACCGGCTCATGTCCACGTACCCGGGATGGACGCCCCCCGGGTGGACCTCGATCACAACCGGCCTGAACCCGGGCCACCACGGGATCCTGTACGCGACCCGCGCCGTTGAGGGCGCCTACCCGGACTCGATCCCCGGCGGCGTGCAGGGTCCTGCGATCACCGGCGCGGACGTTCACGGGGCGCCGATGTGGCGGGTCCTGTCCGCGGCGGGCCGCCGCGTGTGCGTGCTCCTGGTCCCGCTGACCTATCCGCCCGAGGCCGTGAACGGGACCCTGGTCTCGGGGATGTTCCGTCCGCGCGAGGCGACGGACTACGCGTACCCGCCCGAGACCCTGGGCCCCGACCGGTGGCGCTTCGACCCCGAGATGGTCCTGCGAGGCGGAGACGCCCGCCACGACGACCCGGCGGAGGTCGCGCGGAGCCTGCGCGAGATCTGCGAGGAGAACGCGCGGGGCTTCTCCGATCACCTCCACCGCGAGCCGTGGGACCTGTTCTTCGGCGTCTTCATGGCCCCGGACCGGGTCGGCCACTACTTCTGGGAACGGATGGTGCGTCTGGGCGCCTCGGGCCCGGCGGATGAGATCGATCGCGACATCGAGGCGATCTGGCGCACGATCGACGGCTTCCTCGGTCAGGCGGCTGCCGAGCGCGACCGCGGAGCCACCGTCGTGATCGTGTCCGACCACGGCTCCGGCCCGGCCCCCCGCGAGCGGGTGAACGTGCTCCGCGCGATGGAGGAGGCCGGGCTGCTCCGCGTGAAGCGGACGGGCTGGCGGCGACAGCCGGTCCTGCCACCGCGGTTCGACTGGGCGCGCACGGCGGCCTTCCCCATCTTCATGGGGGACCTGTACATCGTCGGAGTGGCCGTCAACGAGCGGGGCCGGTGGCCGAACGGCAGCGTGGACCCGAAGGATGCGGACGGCGTGGCCGACCGAGCCGAGCGGGCGCTCAGGGCCCTCCGCGACGCCGGAGGGCGTCCGGTCGTGACCACCGTCCACCGTGCCGCCGACGTGTACCGGGGACCGTTCGCGGCCCGCTTCCCCGACCTGCTCGTCGAGTTCGACCCCCGGTACATGGCCGGCGGCCGCAGCCCGGTCGGGCCTCGGTTCGTCCCCCACCGCGGTGACGACACCGAGTGGGGCAGCCACCGGCAGGAGGGCATCCTGGTCCTGTCCGGACCGGGCGTCCGGGGAGGCGGCTTCGAACGGATGCCCCATGTGGAGGACGTGGCGCCGACCGCCCTGCGCCTGCTTGGACTGTCGTTCGCCGACCCGGTGGACGGCCGGGTCCTCGAAGAGGTGCTGGAGCCGCGCGAGGTGGCCGCCGCGCCGGCGGTGCCCGCCGCGCTCGACGCCTCGAGGCGCGAGCCGGCCTCGCCGGAGGAGGAGGCCGAGATCGAGGGGATGCTCCGGGGCCTCGGCTACATCGAATAGCCAGCCGGACGGATCTGCTTGACTTCCTGAGCGGGGGGGGAGCACCAGGACGTTCGGACGGGGTGGCGGCCTGAACGTCGGCATCCTGTGGAAGGAGGTCGTGTTCAGGTACCAGCCGCATGCCGTGAACGTCTGCTACTACGAGGGCCGTCCGCCCGAGGACGCCCTGGTGGCCCCCTACCAGATGCCCTGCTCGGTGGTGCCGTTCCCCGCGGGCAACTCCTCACCCGACCAAAGCCTCGTGGGGGGCGGCGTGGGACCGGGGAAGGTGTACACGAGCCTGACGTCCTGGTACAGCCTGCCCCCGGGTACGCACAGCCTCGGCGGCTACCCCAACACCGCGGGCCCGGTCATCCAGGCCCACATCCAGCAGCTGTGGCTGGAGTTCACCTTCTGATCTCCGCGCCAGTCATCGCCGGACGGCGAGGATCGCGGTGTTCATCCCAAGGCGGCGGCCAAGCGGTCGGTGGGGGGCGAGCGGGCCCTCGCCCAGGCGCCGGAGGGCCCGCTCCCCGGGGCCGGTGGTGGCCAGGCGGGCGAACCACCGGGCGCCGGCCGACAGCCCGAGCCCGGCGTCGAGGCCCTCCTCCCACACGACCTCGAACCACGGGTCCACCGCGGCCCGCAGGCGGCCCCGGGTCATGAACGCCTCGTAACCCCCGACGTGCGCGCCCCACGGGTTCCAGTCGTGGCGGCCGCTCCGCCGGTCCTCCCACAGCTTGCGCAGGCCGGCGACGTTCGCGTAGTTGGGCGAGGTCGCGAACAGCAGGCCCCCCGGCCCCACGACGCGCCCGGCCTCCGCGGCCACCGCGACCGGGTCGCGGACGTGCTCCAGGACCTCGGTCACGACGATCACGCCGAACGCGCCGTCCCGGAACGGCAGGCGCGAGCCGTCCGCGGCGGCGAACCCGACCGTGGGGTGCGCGGCGCCGGCCTCGGCCAGCGCCGGTTCCGACAGGTCGATCCCGACGGCGCCCAGCCCCCGGCTCGTGATCGCCTCGAGGTTGCCTCCGACCCCGCACCCGATCTCCAGGACGGGACCGGCAGGCCGGCGCTCGTCGAGGGCCCGCCCCAGCCGCCACGGCACGTACCCCGGCGCGGTGTGATCGCCGCGCGCGCTGCGTTGCCGGTAGAAGGAGGAGGGATCGTCCATCGCTGGAGGGCCATCGCTCGAGGGGCCGCGGAGGGCCGATGATACCCTCGGCCGCGTGGCCCCCGACCTGCTCTCGGTCGTCATCCCGACCTACAACCGCGCCGCGTCGCTGGACGCGCTGCTCCGTTCCCTCGCCGACCAGGCAGGCCCCGGGCCGTTCGAGGTCCTGGTCGTCGACGACGGGTCGACCGACGAGACCCCCCGGATCGCCGAGCGGTGGAGCGACGGCCCCCTCCCGTTCGAGTACGTCCGCCTGGAGCACCGCGGACCCGCCGGGGTCCGCAACGAGGGGCTCCGCCGGGCCCGGGGCGAGGTGGTCGCGTTCATCGACGACGACGAGCGCGCGGACCCCGCGTTCGTGGCCGGCCATCGCGCCGCCCACGCGGAGCATCCCCGGCCCGACCAGGGGGTGCTCGGGTTCGTCGACTGGGCGCCCGAGGTGCGGATCACCCGGTTCATCCGGTGGCTCGACCGCAGCGGGCTGCAGTTCAACTACCCGTTCCTGTCCCCGGGCCGGATCACCCCGGTCTACGGCGCGTTCGTGACCGCGAACCTGTCCGTGAAGCGCGCCTTCCTCGTGGAGGGCGACCTGCTGTTCGACGAGCGCTTCCCCTATCCGGCGTTCGAGGACACCGAGCTCGGGTGGCGCCTGGAGCAGGCGGGGTACGAGCTCCACTACCACCCGGAGATCCTCGCGCTCCACGCCCGGCAGTTCTCGCTGAAGGAGTTCGCCCGGCGGATGGAACGGGTCGGCGAGTCGGCCCCGATCTTCAAGGAGTCGCGCCCCGACTTCCCGTTCGAGGAGGGCTACTTCCGGCGCGGGCCGCTCGGGTGGAAGGCGTGGGCCGTGCGCCTCGGCGCGCCGTGGCTCCGCGCTTTCGGCCCCGACCGGCTGGCGGGCCGCTACTACGACGACGTCGCCCATCGCGCGTACTCGCGCGGGACGCGCCGGGGGCGGGCCTCCGCCGCCGATGGATAGCATGTACGCGTGACGATCCGGCCGGACTCCAAGGACCTGAACGCCGAGGTTCGCGCGCTGCCCTGGTATCACACGATCGAGCTCGCGCCCGGGCTGTGGTCACCCGGCTTCTTCGACCATCGCACCACCCTGCGCCGGGTCCCCCTCCCGGCGTCGCTCGCGGGAAAGCGCTGCCTCGACGTCGGCACGCACGACGGCCTGTGGGCGTTCGAGATGGAGGCCCGCGGCGCGGCGGAGGTCGTGGCGATCGACCTGGACGACCCCTTCCGCCGCGACTGGCCGTCCAACGTCCGCGAGGTGGGGCCGAAGCAGCTCGTCGACTGGGGATGGAAGCCGGGCCTGGCCTTCGCGGTCGCCCACCGCGCCCGGTCCTCGAAGGTGGACCGGCGGGACCTGAGCGTGTACGACTTGAACCCCGCCGATCTCGGCGAGTTCGACGTCGTGTTCGTGGGAAGCCTGCTCCTGCACCTGCGGGACCCGATCCGGGCCCTCGAGGCGGTCCGGTCGGTCACCCGGGAGACCCTGGTGATGGCCGAGGCGATCGACCCCCGGATGGAGTTCAAGGCCGGGTCCACGCCCGCCGCCCGCATCGACGGGATCGGCCTCGACCAGCAGTGGTGGACGCCGAACCGCGCGGCACTGGCCCGGATGGCGTCGTCGGCGGGCTTCGCGGTTCGCGAGCTGACGAAGCCGTACGTCGTTCGGTTCGGCGAGAGCGGCTGGACGCGCCGGGGCAGGCTCAAGCACCGTCTGCGGAACCTGGCGGTGGCCAACGACCCGGCGTTCGGCGTGGTCCACGCCGCGCTCCGCGCGGAGCCGGCGCCGCCCCGGTCCGCGTAGCCCGCCGCTCGGCGGGGGCGTGGCATCCTGATGGGGATGGACCTCGGCATCGTGTCCTGGAACACGCGCGACGAGCTCCGCCGCGCGCTGGCGTCGATCCGCCGCCACGGCGGCGGGCGGGGGGCCGTCGTCGTGGACCACGCATCCTCCGACGGCAGCGCGGACATGGTCGAGCGGGAGTTCCCCGAGGTCCGCCTGATCCGCGCGGAGAACCGCGGGTTCGCGGCGGGAGCCAACCGCCTCCTGTCGGCGACCGCGCCGGAGGACCTGCTGCTCCTGAACGCCGACGTAGAGCTGACGCCGGGCGCGGTCGACCGGCTGGAGCGCGCGCTGGCCGACCATCCGCGCACGGCCGCGGTCGGGCCCCGGCTCGTGTACGAGGGGGGCGCACCCCAGCACTCCGCGTACCGGTTCCCCTCCCTGGGCCTCGCGGCGTGGGTGAACTCGGGACTGTGGCGTCTGCGGTCTCCGCGATGGCAGGCCGAGCAGCTCCTGGAGACGAGCCCGCAGCCCGCGCGACCGGGGCCGGTCGACTGGGTCATCGGCGCGGCCGTGGCCGTGCGGCGGGCCGCGGTCGAGGCGGTGGGCGGCCTGGAGGAGCGGTACTTCATGTACGCCGAGGACCTGGAATGGTGCCACCGCGCCGCGCGGGCGGGCTGGGACATCCGCTACGAGCCGGCCGCGGTCGTCGTGCACCTCGGGAACCGGAGCGGGGTCCAGGCGTTCGGCGGACGGCGGACCGCCGCGTGGCTGGAGGCGACCTACGCCTTCGTCCGCGAGGCCCACGGTCCGGCGTGGGCGCGGGCCTACTTCGCCATCAACGCGGCCGGGACGGGGGCGCGGTACGCGGCCGCGCGCGTTCGCCACGCCGTGGCTCCCTCGGAACGGTCCCGGCGGAGCCTGGCCGCGTGGGGCCCGCACGCCGAGTACCACCTTCGTCGCCGCGTGCGCGGCCGGCAGGCGCCGTGAAGCCGCGCACCGTGGCCCTCGGCGCGGTCCTCGGCCTGTGGGCGGTGGCGTTCCGCCGGCACGAGCGAGCCGTGTCCGCGCGGTCCCTGGCCGAGCGCGGCCGGCTCGGGATCCGCGACCCCGCCGCCCTCCGACGGGCGTTCGAGGAGCGTGGCGCGAGGGAGGCCTCGGACGGGCCGCTCTCGCGCGAGGTGGCCGGCGCCGACGGGACGGTCGTCCTCGCCGGGGTGCCCGCAGCGCGTCCCTCCCCGGGATCGGGGGCGCGATTCGTCGCCGTGGACGTGGCGACGTCCGCCCTCCGCGGGATGGCCAAGGGCGCGGAGGAGGTGCGCACGTGCGCCGGCCGGGCGGAGCGCCTGCCGCTCGAGGGTGGCGTGGCCGACGTCGTGGCCCTGGGATGCCTCCACCGCCTGGAGCGCCCGGAGGACGCGGTGTGGGAGGCGGCCCGCGTGCTCCGGCCGGGCGGACGCGTCCTGCTCGAGGTCCCCAACGCGTGCGCGGCTCCGGCCGCGTCTCCCCTCACCAATCCCCTGGTGTGGGTGGCGCGCGCCGCGGGAGCGCGCCGGCCGTGGCTGGTTCCGGGCCGCCGGTGGACCGAACCGGCGCCGATCGACCGCGACCTACGCTCGGACCCCTCCGGCCCGGAGGTGTGGATGCCCGAGGTCCACCACGTCCCCGCCGAGATCGTGTGGCTCCTTCGCGCGGCGGGCTTCCGCTCGATCCGGTGGCGGACCGTCGGCGCGCCTGCGCGGTTCCCGGGCCTGCACGACCTGGGGCGCCGGCTGCTGGTCGAGGGGCGCCGCGACGCGCCCCCGGTCGGCGCCGTCCCGCCCCTCGGGGTGTGGCGGGGAGCGACCGGCTGATGCGGGCCCTCGTCCTGTCGTCGATGTATCCCCCGCACCACCTGGGCGGCCTCGAGGTGGCGTGCCAGGCGGCCGTCCGCGGCCTGCGCGAGCGGGGCCACGAGGCCCTCGTCCTGGCCAGCCGCCTCCGCCTCCCCGGACGGGAGGGGCCCGACGAGGCTCGCCGCGTCCTCAACCTATTCTGGGACGACGGGGTGTGGCGCCGCCCCGGGCTGGCCGGCGCGATCCGGGCCACCGCCGAGGACCTCGCCGCGTTCCGGGAGACGGTGGCGTCGTTCCGCCCCGACTTGGTGTGGGCGTGGCACCTCGCCGCGATCTCGAAGGTCCTGCTGTCCGAGGCCCGCGCGCTCGGCCTGCCGGTCGTGCTTTCGCTCGGCGAGCTGTGGCCCCTCTACGACCTGGACCCCGATCCCTGGTTCCGCTGGTGCCGAGGGGTGCGGGCTCCGGTCGGCCGGGCGATCGGCGCGGCACGGGGCTTCCCGACACGCGTCCCCCGCCTGGCACGGGACGCCGCGGACGCCGCGTACAACAGCGAGTGGCTCCAGAACGAGCTGGCGGGACGAGGCCTCACGCCCCGCGGCCGGGTGATCCACCCGGGAGTCGACCCGGCGCGCTTCCCGGCGGCGCCGCTGCGCGACGGCCCGGTTCGCCGCTTCCTCCAGGTCGGACGGGTCGAGCCCCGCAAGGGCCAGACCGTCGCGGTCGAGGCCCTCGCCAAGCTCCACGCCGCCGGCGTCGCCGACGCGACGCTCACCCTGGCCGGCGCCGCCGAGGCCGGCCACGACGGCGAGCTGCGGGCGCTCGCGGAGCGGCTGGGGGTGGCCGATGCGGTGAGCTTCACCGGTCCGGTCCCGTTCGAGGCCGTGGCCGGGCTGTACGCGGAGCACGACGCGGCGATCCACGCCGCGACCTGGCAGGAGCCGTTCGGCCTGGCCCTGGTCGAGGCGATGGCCAGCGGCCGCCCGCTCGTCTGCTCGCCGACGGGTGGCGCGAGAGAGATCGTCGCCCCGGGGGAGGACGCGCTCACGTTCGAGCCGGGCGACGCGGCCGGCTGCGCGGCGCGGATGGAAGCCCTGGCCACCGACCGAGGCCTCGTCGAGCGCCTGGTCGCGGCGGGGCGAACGACGGCGCTGCGGTTCACCGAGGCGCGCGCCGCCGAGGAGCAGGAGCGCCAGCTGCTGGAGGTCCTGGGCCGATGAGCGAGTCGGCGTCACCATTCGTCTCCGTCGTGGTCTCGGTGCAGAACCGTCCGGGGCTGATCGTCCGGCTGCTCGAGGCCGTCGAGGCCCAGACCTACCCTCGCGACCGGTTCGAGGTGGTGATCGTCGACAACGGCTCGACGGACCGGACTCCCGACGCGGTCCGCGAGTTCGGCGCGGCGAGCGCGGCCACCGTTCGTTTGGTGAGCAAGGAGGCGACGACGGTCTCTGACTCGCGCAACCGCGGCGTCCGGGAGGCGCGAGGCGAGGTCATCGCGTTCACGGACAGCGACTGCCGCCCGACCCCGGCCTGGCTCGAGGAGGGCGTGCGCGGCCTGGCCGACGCGGACCTGGTCCAGGGCCGAACGATCGCGGACCCGTCGATGCCGCGCGGCCCCCTCCACCGGACCGTGGAGACGAGCGGCGAGGTCGGCCTGTTCGACACGTGCAACATGTTCTTCCACCGCGCGCCGTTCGAGGCCGCGGGGGGCTTCGATCCGCAGTTCACCCGGCGGATCGACCTGCCCCGTCCCCGGTCCCGGCAGGACTACGGGTTCGGGGACGACACCGAGATGGCGTGGCGACTGATCCGGTCGGGCCATCGCGTGGTCCACCGGCCCGAGGCCCTCGTGCACCACCACGTGTTCGAGCCTCACCTCGACGACCTGGTGATGCGGACATGGCTCTCGGGGGGATTCCCGAGCCTGGTGCGGGAGATCCCCGAGCTGCGCGAGCGGTTCCTCACGGGGCGGGTGTTCCTGTCGCCGGACCGGCCGTACGTGTGGGCGGGCCTCGCCGGGCTGGGCCTCCTCGCGCGAGGCCGGTTCGTCCTCGGCGCCGCCGGGGTGGGCGCGTACGTGTGGCACCGGGTCACGCGTGGCCCCGGCTCGAGCTCCGAGCGCCTCCGCGCGCTCCCCACCCTGGCCCTGATGGACGGGGTGACCACCGCGGCCCTCGCCGTCGGGTCGATGCGAGCCCGGCGCCTCGTGCTGTGAGGACGACGGCTTATGCTCCGCGCCGATGGACGAGCACCCCCGCGAGGACCCCGAGGTTCGCCGCGCCCTGATCGAGTGGAGCGATGCCAACCGCGGCGCGTGGGAAGCGGCGGTCGAGCGCGGGGACCGGGCCCGGCTCCGCGCGCTCTACGAGGAGATGGGCGTCATCCTCGCCGGCCTGAAGCGCGCCAGGCCGGACGCGCGGGCCGTGCTGTCGCGCGAGGTGACCAACGCGCTGATCCGGGACCTCGCCGCCCAGACGCGCGGCGCGCGCGTGCTGGATCTCGGCTGCGGCCCGACCCCCGTGTCCTCAATCGCGTTCGCGCGCTCCGGCAACGTCGCCGTCGCCTGTGACGTCGCCCACTCGGTGGCCGGACTTGCCCGTGACGAGGCCCGGGACGCGGGCTCGGTCCACGCGATCGTCGCCGACGCCGAGCAGCTCCCGTTCGCCGGCGGGACGTTCGACGTCGTGACGTGCGACGACACGATCGAGCACGTGCTGGATCCCGCCCGCGCGCTGTTGGAGATCGCCCGGGTGGCGCGCCCCGGCGGGCACCTGCTGCTGATCTCGCCCAACCATGGAGGGGCCCACGTCCTCCTGGCCCGCGTGCGCGAGGCGCTCCGCGGCCGCAGGCACCCCCGGCGCTGGTACTTCGTGCACGACAGCCACACGATCGAGTTCCGGTGGCGGGAGCTGCGACGGCTCCTCGGGCGCCGCTGGGTCCTCGCCCGGGCGATGCCGGTGGGATGGGACGACGTCGGAGTGGGACGCAAGGGCCGCGCGATGGGCCGGCTGCTCCGCCTCGGCCCGCTGTGGAGGCTGTCCTCGTCGCTCGCCGTCCTCCTGCGCCGGACCGGGACGCCCGCCGGCTGAGTCAGGCCTCGCCGAGGAGCCGGGGCTCGGGCAGGGAGACCCACTCGCCGTCGTCGCGCAGCTGCTTCACGATGCTCGGCGGGTTGCCCGACACCATCGCCCCCGCCGGGACGTCACGCGTGATCACGGAGTTCGGGCCGATGATCGCCTTCTCCCCGACGCGGACCCCGCCGACGATCAGGGACCCCACCCCGACCCAGACGCCCGCGCCGATGTCCAGGGGGCGGCCGACGACCAGCGGCGCCTGCCACGTCACCCCCTCGGCGCGCTTGTAATCGTGGATCGTGTCGGTGACGGTCACGTACTGGCCCAGCGCGACGTTGCTTCCGATGGTGATGCCGTTCAGGGCCACGACGCGGACGTTGTGGCTGAACTTGCTTCCGTCGCCGATGTCGAGGACCACGGAGCCGAACGGCGCGTAGGCCTCCAGGCAGACCTGCTTCATGATCGTCACACCGCTGCCCACGCGCATGGCGTGCTCGCCGGTCACGAGCAGCTGGGGACCCTCGATGACCGAACCCTCGCCGAACTCCGCGAAGCGTCCGGCCATCTCGGTGCCGGGAGCGATCGCCAGCCGCTCCTGGAGCCGGGCCCACCGCCGGCGGGCTCGTCCCTCGCCGCTCATGCTTCCGCGCCCCGGACCTCGACAGAGCGTTCGAAGGTCGCCCGCCCGTTCAGGTGCGCCGCACCGTAGCCCTTGCGGTCCTCCCGGGCGCTCACGTAGAAGGGGGCCGAACGGTGGCGAGCGGCCACGAAGTCCTCGTCACGTCCCCGTACCTCGATCAGCAGCTGGTACGTCCCGGGCCCGAGGTGCAGGTCCAGGTCGACCACGCCCTCCGCCAGCTCGCCCGCCCGCATCGTCTCCTCGAGCTTCGGGAACGGCAGCACGTACATGACCCTGAGCCCGCTGACCACGCTGAGCCCGAGGCGCGGGTACGCGATGTCGCGTTCGAACCGGACCTCGAACCGCAGCCGCGCCGCCTCGTCGACGGGAAAGCTGGTCCGGGCCTCTCCGTTCGGTCCCAGCAGGCGGACGTCGTCGATCCGCGCGCCGCCCACCAGGCGCTGCACGCCCATGTCGGTCTCGAACTCCGTGTCGCCCAGCTCCACGTCGGGGACGGTGAGCAGCGTGTGGTAGTGGTTGATCCCTTCCTGGGTCGGTCCGTCGAACACGACCTCCCCCTTGGACAGCACGAGCGTCCGCGGGCACAGGTGCTCGACGACCGGCATCGCGTGCGAGACGAACACCAGGGTCACGCCGTCCGCGAGCATGTCCTTCAACCGGGCGTCGGTACGTGCGCGAAACGCCCGGTCGCCGACTGAGAGCACCTCGTCTACCAGCAGCACGTCGGGCTGCGCGAAGATCGCGAGCGAGAACCCCAGGCGCATGTACATGCCGCTCGAGTAGTGCTTCACCGGTCGATCGATCGAGGACGCCAGCCCCGAGAAGTCCACGATGTCGTCGACGTGAAGTTCGATGTCCTTCCGGGTCATGCCCAGGACGGAGCCGCCGACGTAGATGTTCTCTCGCCCAGTCAGCTCGCTGCGGAAGCCGGCGCCAATCGTGATCAGCGACGAGACGCGGCCCTGGACCTCGAACCGGCCCTCGGTCGGGGCGGTCACCCCGGCCAGGACGCGCAGGAGGGTCGACTTGCCGGCGCCGTTCGGGCCGATGACGCCGAGCGCCTGGCCGGGCTCGACCTGGGCGTGCAGGTGCCGGAGCGCCCACAGGTACTCCTTCGCCCCGCGGCCCCCGCGGCCGAACAGGCGGCGCCCCTCGCGCATGGTCTCGAAGCGCTTGCCGAGGTCCTCTGCCCGCAGGTGGCCCGGCCTAGATGAAGTCGGCAATGGTCGCCTCCCGACGGCTGAACACGCGCCACCCGACGACCAGGAAGAACATCGTCCACCCGACGGTCCCGAGCGTCGCCCACCAGTCGACCGGCATGCCCACGTACGCCGAACGGAACATCCCGACCAGCCCCGTGATCGGGTTCGCCCGGATGAGGTTCTGGATGGCGGGATGTTCCCGCAGGCGCTCGTCCTGGAGCGAGTAGATCATCGGCGTGATCCAGAACCAGGCCAGCGTGGCGGACTGCAGGATCGGGTCGAGGTCGCGGAAGCGGACCAGCAGCGTCGAGAACGTCAGCGCCATCCCGAAGGCCAGGGCCACCAGCAGCGCCACCGCCCCGGGCAGCAGGTACAGCTGGTGGAGCAGCTCGAACCGCATCGCGGCGACGATCGCCAGCAGGGCCACCAGGGTGAACCCCAGCTGGTAGAGGTTGGCGGCCACCGTGGCGGTGGGCAGGGCCATGCGCGGGAGCGCGACGCGCTGGACGATCGAGCCCGACTCAAGCAGCGACTTCGTGCCTCCCATCATCGCCGAGACGAAGAACTGCCACGGCATGACCCCGGTCAGCACGTAGAGCGCGAACGGGAACGGGATGGCCTCGGAGAGCCGGCCGACCACCGAGAACACGACGGCGATCACCACGCCCTGGAACAACGGGGTCACGGCGGCCCATACGACGCCCAGGCCCAGCCGCCGGTAACGTGCCTTGACGTCACTGAGGGCCAGCACGTGGACGAGGTCACGCCGCCGCCAGAGGGCTTGTAGGCTGTTCACGATCCTCCACGTGCTCGGCGCGGGACGACGACGTCCGAGAGGGGCTCGACGCTGGACATCTTAGTTACTCACCCGTACGTCTGGGCCGAGGTGCATCGCGGCGCGGAACGCTATCTGGAGGACCTCGCGGGCTATCTCGCGGCCGCCGGTCACCGGGTCCGCATCCTCACCACCTCCGAACGCCCCCTGGCTCCCCGCGCCGACGGCGTCCCGATGGAGGCCCGCGGACGAGGGGCCTGGACCTGGCTCACGCAGCGCGGCGTCGACTCCCTCGTGGCGTTCGTTCCGGCGATGGTCCCACCCCTGGTGCGCGACCGGGCGCGCCTGGTGCACGCGCTCTCCCCCGCCGACGGCGCCGCGGCGGTTCTCACCCGGGGACGAAACCGGGCCGTGGTCACGACGCTGATGGGCATCCCGTTCCGATGGTGGAACGAGCGCACCGGCGGCGGCGTCGCGATGTGGCGCACGCTGCTGCGCGGCGCCGACGGGATCGTGTGCCTGTCCTCGTTCGCGGCCCGCGTGCTCGAGGCCGACTACGGGCGAACCGACGGCGTCCACGTGATCCCGCCCGGCGTCGACGTGGATCGATTCCGCCCCGGCGGCGAGCGGTACGAGCCCCCGACCGTCCTGTTCGCCTCGGCGCTCGACGAGCCCCGCAAGCGCTTCCCCCTGCTCCTCGAGGCCTTCGTCCGCCTGGCCGCCGAGCACCCGGACCTCCGCGTCGTCGCGAACGGGACCGGAGCGTCTGGTCCGGCCGTCGCGGCGCGCGGTGCGCTCCCGGCCGCCCTGCGCGGGCGCGTCGTGCTGCGAGCGCCCGGTGAGGTCCCGATCGAGGAGGACTATCGCCGGGCCTGGGTCACCGTGCTCCCCTCCCGGAACGAGGCGTTCGGCCTGGTGCTGGCCGAGAGCCTCGCCTGCGGCACCCCAATCGTGGGCGCGGACGACGGCGGCATCCCCGACGTCGTCTCGGACGACGCGATCGGGCGGCGGTTCGCCCCCGACGACCCCGACGCCCTGGCCGCCGCGTTGTCGGCGGTCCTGGAGCTGTCCGGGGAGGACGGCGTGCGGGAGCGGTGCCGGACCTCAGCGATGCGCTTCGACATGGCGAGCGCGGTCGGGCCGGCCATCGAGGCAGTCTACCGGGAGGCGGCGTGAGTCCCCCCAGGGTGTCGATCGTGATCGTGAACTGGAACGGGCTCGAGGTGCTGGTGCCCCTGCTGGAGTCGGTTCGCGGGCTCACCTATCCGAACGTCGAGACGCTCGTCATCGACAACGCCTCGAGCGACGGCTCGGCGGAGGTCCTGGCCCGCCGCGACGACATCCGCTTCGTGGCCAACGACGAGAACCTGGGCTTCGCCGGCGCGTCCAACCAGGGCATGGGCATGACGGACGGGGACTACGTCCTGCTGCTGAACCCGGACACCCTGATCGACGACCCGAAGGTCCTGGACGCGGCCGTCGACGAGATGGAGCGCGAGCGACGGATCGGCGCACTGGGGGTCAAGATCGTCGCCCCCGACGGCTCGCTGCAGTACTCGTGCGCACCGTTCCGAACGCTGTCCCGGGAGCTCGCGCTGTCCGCGTTCGCCCGCCCCTTCCGCCGCGAACGTCACCCGAAGTTCTGGCACTTCCAGGACGGGTCGCCGCCGCGGACGATGGACGTCGACTGGGTGAGCGGGGCGTTCATGCTCCTTCGGCGCGGGGCCCTCGACGTCACGGGCACGTTCGACCCGAAGACGTTCATGGACGGCGAGGACTACGACCTGTGCTGGCGGCTGCGCCGGGCGGGATGGCGGGTCCGGTACCTGGCCGAGACCCGCGTCGTGCACATCGGCAACGTGAGCGGGGCAAAGCGGTGGACGGAGTACCGGCGTCAGGTCCTCGGCGCGCAGTGCATGGACTACTTCCAGCGCAAGCACCACTCGGTCCCCTACGCGCTGGCCTACCGGACGCTGGTCCTCGCCGACCGGGCGGCCAAGGCCGCGTTCGCACGCGCGCGAGGCGACCGCGAGTGGACCGCCGCCCTGCGGGAGCAACGCGCGATCCACGCCGAGGCCCTCCGCACGTTTTTCCGCACTCCTCGGCCGTAGGCTGCACCCCGTGCGAGTCCTCCAGGTCGTCCACAACTTCACGGCCGAGCATCGAGGTGGCACCGAGATGTACACGCGTGCGCTGTCGCGCGCGCTTGCCGCGGGGGGTCACACGGTGCGCATCTTCACGACGCGCGTCGGGACCGCCCGGCGCGTGCGGATCGAGGAGCACGACGGCCTCGAGGTCGCCGAGGCCGAGCATCCGCCGTCGGGCTCGTTCCGTGACCGGGCCCGGATGCACCGCGAGATCCGGGACCGCTTCGAGGCCCACGCCCGCGAGTTCGGCGCCGAGGTCGTGCACGTCCAGCACCTGATCGACATCTCACCGACCGTCCTCGGTGTGCCCCGGCGGCTGGGGGTCCCCGGGCTCGTCTCGCTGCACGACTACTGGTATCGGTGCCCGCGGACCACCCTCCTGCGCAAGGACGGGGCCGTCTGCGCCACCGGCCCGCAAGGGGGATTCGCCTGCGTCCGGTTCTGCCGCCCCGCCACCTCTCGCGAGGACCACGCGGACATCGCCGGCGGCAAGGGACCGGTCCGACCCCGGGACCTGGCGTACGTCGCGCGGTTCCTCCGGCTCGACCGCGCGATCCGCGAGGTCGACCGCTTCGTGGCGGGCTCGGAG
>JBBDTT010000184.1:0-22758 GCA_040904285.1 Actinomycetota bacterium | reverse complement strand
GAGGAAGCTGCTCTTGGCGACGTTCCAGTGGGTCGCCAGGTAGCTCCCGGCGGGCAGGTTGGTGTGGAAGTAGTCGTCGTTGCGGCAGTCGAACAGCCGGTTCTGGTCCGAGGGGCAGGGGTAGGTCATGGCCTTGCCCGTGCCGTCGGAGTAGCACATCTTGTCGTACTCGTCGGTGCAGTGCCACATCGAGGTCGCGTGGGGGGCGCTGGTCTGGACCCCGCCGAGGTTGTGCATCAGCTCGTGCCCCTCCACCCCGCCGCCCCAGCACTGCGCGTCGGTCCGGCTCACCATGCCCGGCACCGTGGACACGCCGTTGTTGCGGTTCGTCGAGCCGGCGGAGTCGTCGGACTGCACGAAGGCGATGCCGCAGTACACGCCCGCGTCCATCCACACGTGGTACTTGCGATCGGAGCGCGTGAACCCCTTCGTGCGGAGCTCGGACTGCGTCTTGTAGATGTCGTCGTCGCCGGTGGTGGACAGCGTCACGTGGGCCACGTTCAGAACGCATCCCGCGTCGGTGACCCACCGGATGTGGCGGGTCCCGCCCGTCTTGGCGGCGGTGTCGTTGTAGTCGGTGTCCATGTTGGGCGCGTAGGAGGTCCGGATCCAGGAGGCCACGGTCCCGTAGCGGCTGGCCACGTTCGAGGCGTGCGCATAGATCGCCTGGACGCGGTTCCCGGATACCCCGTCGCCGTGGCAGGGGACCGCCGCGCTGGTGGCGGCCGCCGCGCCCCCCGTCTGCGCCGAGGGGGCGAGCCGCGAGGTCGCCCGGTGGGCGCGGACGTCGACGCCGGCCGGGGCGGCATCGGGCCCGTGGGTGCAGCCGAGGCCGGGGCCCGCCCCGCGGACCTCGTATCCGTGGCCGTGGCAGGGGCCGTCCTGCGCGGCGCGAGTCAGGCCCCCGAAGACCATTCCCCGGGCCGGGTCGTCGGCCGGGACGCCGGATCTCGCCGCCGAGGCGGTGGTCGGGGCAGCGCTCGCCGACGAGGCCCCGGCCAGCGCGGTGATGGTGAGTACCGCGAGGGAGACCGCGAGGGCCCGCATCCTGCGGGGCCCGCGGGGGGCGAGGTGCGTCATGTCCGTGACCGCCTTGTCCTGGGCCTGAAGGCCGGTGGCGGGATCGCCGTTTGACGGTCCCACCGGCGGTATCGGACGGGGCGCGCGGGTGGTTAAGTCGGGCTAGTCAAAAAGGTCCACGCAGTTCGGGCCATTTCGGGACGCCGGTTCCCAAGCCGTCCCGCTTCAGCTCCGGATCTCGAACCCGGTGAGGCCCTCGGGCGGCTCGTCGGCCGACTCTACACCCGACACGTGAGCGTAGGAAGGGCCGTGTCCGGCCCACTCGAGCATCGCCTGGACAGCCTCCGGGGGGCCCTCGAAGGCGGCCTCGACACGGCCGTCGGGCAAGTTGCGGACGAATCCCGCCACGCCGTGGGCCTTCGCCTCTTGTGCGCAGATCCAGCGAAAGCCGACCCCCTGGACCCGCCCGGTGACCACGACCCGGACCCGCCTCATCGGCGAAGGATAGGGTTCGCCGGGGAACTTTTCCCGGCAAGATCGGCCGGATCGCGCTGATCGTCACGCACGATCGCCCCGAAACAGGCAGGAGACGTTTGATCGATGCCCAATAAGGGTGGTGTAGTGGACTCGCGCCCTCACGGGACGTTCTGCGCGGTTCCGTGAAATAGGCAGCGAAGTTGTGCATACTTCATCGTCCAGCGCCCTGCGCCAAGGAGGAGGAAAGAATGAGACGGACTCACACGGCGATCACCCTCGTCGTGGTCATGCTCGGCAGCCTCGTAAGCGCGAACATCGCGCTCGCCCAGGCACCTCCCCCCACGCCGGCGCCTCCGACCGCGATCATCGATGCCGAGCCCGAGTCTCAGAGCCACGTCGTGACCACCGGTGCGGAGATCGTCGCCACGGTCACGAACGCCGGCGTGCCCGTGGCCAACGCCCAGGTGTTCTGGACCGAGGCCGGCCCCGGCGAATTCGCCCAGGCCGACGCGGCGACCAACGCCGACGGACAGGCCACGGCCATCGTCACCTCCAGGCAGGCCACCAGCCCGGGGCCCCCAGCGGCTCCGCAGCTGGTGACGGCCTGGCTCGACCCGCCCGCGGGCACCTGCGCGCCGCCGGCCCCGACCGGGGGTCGCTGTGACGAGGTCTCCGTGACCTGGGTCGCGCGCCCGAGCCCGAACCAGCCCGCCCTGGAGTGCTCCGGCGGCGCCTTCGGCGTCCTTGCGGACCCCGTGATCGGTCCGGTCGCCGAGGTTCCGAACGCGGAGGAGCCCTGCCCCGAGGCCGGCACGCCGAGCGATCCCACGGTTCGCCGTGAGACCGTGCTCGACGTTCCGGCCAGCCCGCTGGTGTTCGTCGGCCTGGCCGACGCGCGCAGCGAGTTCGCGTCCGATCACTCCGAATCGACGGCTCGCGTCGAAGGCACGGAGGTCGGCGGCACCCTCGGGGTCGAGGTCGCCGGTGCTCGCGCGACGAGCGAGTGCTCGCCGAACGGGATCGCCACCCAGGAGCTCGACGGCGGACAGGTCGTGATCACCGACACGATGGGGACGCCGGACGACCCGTCCGACGACGAGATCGTGTTCAGCGGCATCGCCCCGCCGAACACCGAGATCCCGCTCGACCCGCTCACCACCATCACGCTGAACGAGCAGATGCCGGCCGAGGGTGGATCGGTCGGCCCGGAGCTGCCGGGTGAGGTTCAGGACCGGCACGCCGAGGGTTCGGTCAACGCGGTGCACATCCAGAGCCCGACGGGCGACATCATCCTGGGCCACGCCGAGTCCGACATCACGTGCAAGCAGCACGCGTTCGCGATCGACCTCGAGCCCGAGGACCAGACCGCGGCGCTGAACGGCCAGGCCACCGTGACCGCGACGGTCACGGACGAGGCCGGGCGTCCGGTTCCGAACGAGGACGTGACCTGGACCGAGTCCGGTCCCGGGAGCTTCCAGTCGACGCAGCCGGTCACCGACACGAACGGCCAGGCCAATGCGGTGGTCACGTCGCCCGATCCGGGTGACCAGTTCATCACCGCGACCCTCAGTGACGCCACCACGAAGTGCAGCATCGCCACCGGCGGTATCTGCTTCGACACGGTGGTCGTCCACTGGCAGGGCGGTCCCACCGGCGCCGACCAGCTCCGCGTGCTCGGTCACGCGCACACGGACTACGACGGCGACGGGAAGGTCCATCTGTCCAAGAACGACCGCGGGGACGTCCACATCGGTGCCAACCTGGTGGACGACCTGACCAACCCCGCCGGTCCGACCGGACGGCTCGGCTACTGGGACCTGCGGCCGAACCCGCCGGGCCCCATGCAGGACGAGTTCCGGTGCCACCAGCTGCGGGCCGACTCGATCACCCGGATCCCCGGTCCGGCGAACGTGGTCCAGATCGACGGTCCCGTGGTGCGCTGCAACAAGTCCCAGCGGGACCCGAGCTTCACGCGGTACCGCATCTTCATCCGGGACAACGGTCCGAACCCGCCCAACGCCGACGGCTACCACATGATCTTCTTCGGTAGCGGCGGGACCGTCCGGTACGACTGGGAGGACACGACGACCGTCGGCCTCGGCAACCTCACGATCGAAGAGGTCTGACCGAGCCACACCGGCAGCAACCTCGAAACGGGGGCCGAAAGGCCCCCGTTTCGCGTTCCGGAGGAACTCTTCGGGGCATGGTCGGCGCCCTCTGGTGGGCGGTCGCCGTCACCCCTCGGTACGTGGACCCCGAGTGACCGGGTTGACCCGCGACCAACTGCTCCACAACATCCACACCTCGGCCGCGAGCTTGTAGAGGGAGTCGTCGAAGGGCTCCGGCGCCGTGTCGAACGACGACACGAGCATGCCGTAGATCAGCTGGCGGACCTGCGCCTCGGACCGCAGCGTCGGCAGCTCTGTCACCAGTCGGTCGACCTCCGCCCCGTACTCCGCGGGACGTCGATCATCCAGGTTCAGGCCGGCCGGATCGTGACGGAAGAACGCGAGGACCAGCCGGCTGCGCAGAGCCGCAGGCCCCGGGCCGATCGGCTCGCGCGCGGCCACATTTGCGCCCGAAAGCGCGGCGTAGCGTCGGCGCAGGGCCCACCAGGTGACACCGAACGAGACGGCCGAGACCGCCGCGCCCACGCCGAGCCACCACGGTGCAAACTGGGCGCGACCGAAGACCAGCCCGGCCGCCCCGATGATCGGCCCACCGGCCGCCAATCCCCAGACGCTGCGGATTCCCTTGCGGTCGAATCCCACGAGGGCCTCAGCTCAGGACTGGCACTGGGGGCAGTAGTACGTGTTGCGGCCGGACAGGCTCACGGCTTCGATGGGGGTTCGGCAGCGGGGGCAGGGCAGGCCGCGGCGGCCGTAGACCTTGAGCTCGTTCTGGAACTCCCCCGGCTTTCCGAACAGGTCGACGTAGGCCTCGTCCCCCAGGGTCGTCCCCCGGTAGCGGATCGAGTCCTGCAGCACCTCCTGAAGGCCCCGGTACAGGCGGCGGACCTCCTGGGAGGAGAGCGTGTCGGACATCCGGTCGTACCGGAGCCCGGCGGCCCACAGGACCTCGTCGGAGTAGATGTTGCCGAGGCCCGCGATGAACTTCTGGTCCATCAGCAGGGACTTCAGCTTGGCCTTCTTCTGGGCCAGGACGTCGGAGAACTGCGGCCAGGTGAACGTGTCCTCGAGGGGGTCGATCGCGATGTGGGCCAGCTCCTTCACCTTGCCGAGGTCGTCCGCCGAGCTCACGAAGAGCTCACCGAAGGTCCGCGGGTCGATGAACCGGAGGTCCCCGCCCTGCTGGAACTCGAACACCACATGGGTGTGCTGCGGAAGCTGCTGGCGCTTCGTCCCGCGGATGAACTGGCCGCTCATCCCGAAATGGACCACCAGCACGTCGCCGCCCTCGAGCGAGAGCAGGACGTACTTGCCCTTGCGATCCACCTTCGTGATCTTCTTGCTCGCAAGCCGGTCGGTGAAGTCCTTGCGCTTGGGATGACGCCGGATGGCCCGCATCGCGTTCTTCTGCGGCTTGACCTCGACGGATCTGATGCGCCGGCCGACGACCTCCTTCTCGAGGTCCCTGCGCATGACTTCGACTTCGGGGAGCTCCACTCAGCCCTCCTTGGCCAGCGTGTCGCGCGCCTCGCCGGTCAGCGCGTCGAAGGCTTCCCGGGCGGCGCGCTGCTCGGCCTCTTTCTTCGAGCGCCCTTCACCCCGCCCGAAGGGCTTGGCGCCGAGGAACACCATCGCCGTGAACTCCTTGGCATGGTCGGGGCCGCGTTCGGTGACCTCGTAGCGGGGGGACTCCCCCACGCCCTGCGCCGCGAGCTCCTGCAGCGTGGTCTTGAAGTCGCGCTCGCCCTCACCGATCGCGTAGGCGTCGATCAGCGGCGAGAACAGCCGGACGATGAGCTCGGACGCCGTCTCCAGCCCGCCGTCGAGGTAGACCGCGCCGAGGAGGGCCTCGAGACCGTCCGCCAGGATGCTCGCCTTGTCGCGCCCGCCGGACAGCTCCTCGCCCTTGCCCAGCCGGATGTGCTGGCCGAGCCCCAGATCGCGGGCCACGTCGGCCAGCGCCACCATGTTCACGGTGGCCGCACGCAGCTTGGCGAGCTCGCCTTCGGACAGGTCGGGGAAGCGGCGGTACGCGAGGTCGGTGACGACCAGGCCCAGCACGGAGTCGCCCAGGAACTCCAGCCGCTCGTTCGTCGGCAGGCCGCCGGTCTCGAACGCGTAGCTGCGGTGGGTCAGGGCGAGCTCCAGCAGGTCGGCGTCGTTGAACTGCACGCCGATGCCGGCCGTCAGGACGTCCGTGTGCGGTGTGGTTCTCGCGGGTCCGATCGCCGTGCCCCCGATGGCCGCTACTCGACCTCGACGACCTCGCGGCCGCCGTAGTACCCGCAGTTCTGACAGACGATGTGCGGCATCTTGGGCTGGTGACACTGGGGGCACTCAGCGTAGGTGGGCGCGGAGGCCTTCCAGTTCGACCGGCGGGCTCGAGTGTTCGAGCGCGATTGCTTTCGCTTCGGTACCGGCACTGCGTTCCTCCTTCAGCCGGCCTCGGGGCCGGATTCGTCGTCGGGCACGTCGATGTCCGCCAGCAGGGCCTCCAGGCCCGCCCAGCGCGGGTCCACGTCAGGACCGCACGCGCACTCGTCGCGGTTCCGGTCGCCGCCGCACCGCTCGCACAGGCCCCGGCAGTCCGGCCGGCACAGCGGCGAGAACGGGAGCTCCAGGACCACCGCGTCGCGGACCATCGGCTCGAGGTTCACGTGATCCTCCTCGAGCGGATAGTCGTCGGCCTCGGCGTCGGGATGCGCCGCGAACAGCTCGCGCACCTTGACGTCGAGGTCGGACTCGAACTCGGTCAGGCACCGCGCGCACCGCAGGAGGAGCGGCCCGGCCACGCGGCCGGAGACGAGGATCCCCTCCATCACGCTCTCGAGGAGCACGTCCACGGCCAGGGGCGCCTCGGCGGGCACCTCGGCCATCGGGGTGGCGAGCCCGCCGAGGGGTTCCGCCAGATGGACCGCGCGCGAGGCTCCGGGGTGCCCCACGAGGTCCCGCACGTCGACGTGGGTCATCACCGCGCCTCGCCCTGCTGACCGGCGTCCTGCTGCTGCTCCTGGAAGTGCTCCTGCGCGCGGGTGACGCCTCGCAGCTTCTCCCTGCCCGTCTCCACCTGCACGAGGGTCCGGGCCAGGTCCTCCTGCGTCTTGGCCAGCGCGATCTCGAACTGCGCGAGCTTGGCGTCGATGTAGTCCTCCGCCTCCAGGCGGATCTGGCGAGCCTGTTCGCGGGCCTCGGCCAGGAGCCGCTCCGATTCGTCGAACGCCCGGTTGACGACCTCCTCCTTCGCGAGGAGCCGGGACTGCTCCTGGCGACCCTTGTCGACCAGGCCCTCGGCGTCGCGCCGGGCCTTGGTCAGGAGCTCCTCGCGGTCCTTTACCACCCACCTGGCCTGCTTGATCTCCTCGGGGAGGGCCTGACGGAGACCCTCGATGAGCTCGAGGACCTCCTCCCGGTTGACGAGCGCCGACGAGGACAGCGGCATCGACTTCGCCTCGCGAATGAGCTCCTCGAGCTGCTGGATGCGGGCGGAGATGTCCATCAGGCGAGCTTGTCCTTCAGGCGGCCGAGCACGAAGTCCGGCACCAGGCCGGTGACGTCGCCCCCGTAGGTCGCGACCTCCTTGACCAGCGAGGACGAGAGGTAGGACCACTTGGGGCTGGTGTGCATGAAGAAGGTCACCACGCCGGTGAGGCGCTCGTTCATCTGGGCCATCTGCAGCTCGTACTCGAAGTCCGAGATCGCGCGGAGGCCCTTGACGATCACGCCGATCTCGCGCCTCCGCGCGTAGTCGACGAGCAGGCCCCGGAACGAGTCGATCTCGACGTTCGGGAGGTCGGCGCACGCCTCCTTGAGAAGGCCCAGGCGTTCCTCGACTGAGAACAGGGGATCCTTGCGTGGGTTGTCCAGCACGGCAACGACCAGCGTGTCGAAGACACCGCTGGCCCGCTCGATGATGTCGAGATGTCCGTTGGTGACCGGGTCAAACGTCCCCGGGCACACCGCGCTCCCGCGCACGAGGGTCCTTCCTGATGAGGTGGACGAGAGTGTCGCCGTATGTGAGCGATTTGGCGACCTGCAAGTCTACCGGAATGACATCCGTGTGATCCCGCTTCGGACGAGTTAGGACGATCAACCCATCTCGGGCAAGACGGATATGGAGGAGCTCCAGGACGGCTCTCAGCTCCTCGGGATCGATGGCGTAGGGGGGATCCACGAACGCGAGATCGACCCCCTCCCCGACCCCGACCCCGCCGTCACGGAGGGCCACTTGGACGTGCCCCCGGACCACGCTCGCCCCGATGCCGAGCCCGGCCCGCAACAGGTTCTCCTGGATGACCCCCACGGCGCGCGCGGAATGGTCGACGAACCACACGTGCGACGCGCCTCGCGAGAGGGCCTCGATGCCGAGGGCGCCCGTCCCCGCATACAGGTCGAGGACCGCGGCGCCCACGACCCGCTCCCCCAGGCTGGAGAACAATCCCTCCCGCGCGCGATCGGAGACGGGGCGCGTGCCCTCGGGGACCGGCGCCAATCGCACGCCACCGGCGGCGCCGGCGATGACCCGCATCAGTCCCCGGGAACGGCGGTGCCGACCACGTGCGGGGCCGCGATCCACCCGCCGGGCATGTCCCACGACCGGCTCGTGACCGCGAAGCCCGAGCCGCGGAGGGTCGCGAGGGTGTCCCGGTTGGGATGGCACCCTCCGCTGAACCGCCCCCATACGCGCTCCCACCGATCCTGCTTGCCCGCGAGGGCCGGGTCGGACGCTCGTACGTGCTCGTAGAACCGGAGCTCACCCCCCTCCGCCAGCGCCCGGCGGATCTCGGAGGCGGCTCCGGCCGGGTCGGGCACCGTGCACAGGACCAGCGAAGCGACAGCGGTGTCGAAGGTCCCCGCGCGGAACGGCAGGGCCTGGGCTGACGCCCGAACGAGGAGGGGCGGAGGCCGGGAGGCGGCCGCGCGGCGCCGGAGTGCCTTCAGCATGTGGGGGTCGTACTCGACGAGGACCGGTCGTGACCCGTCGGGGTAGTGCTCGAGGTTGGCGCCCGTCCCGGCGCCGACCTCGAGGACCCGGCCCCGGGCGCCGCCCGCGGTCTCCTCGCGATACGGGCGCTCGTTCCTGGCCATGAGCCGCTCGAGGACGCCGTAGAACCGCGCGAAGACTGGATGCCCTGTCATGGCACCACCATTCTGGGCCGGGTCACGATTTCCGTTTTGCGCACGAGATCACCCTCAAGAGGGGAAGGCCACGTACCGACGAACTAGTCAGGAAGTCGCATACGAAAGGAGTTGCGAGATGCGGATGTGGTTCACCGGATGCGTCACCTGTGGCGCTCGGACCACCAGCGTCTCGGGCGTGTGCGACGACTGCGACACGCTTCGTTCCGCAGGGCGGGCGGCAGCCTCGGCCGGGCGCCGCGTAGTGGCCCGGGAACGCAAGCGCAGCTACCGGATCGACGACGATCGGTAAGCGCCCTCCGACCGGCCGCGGGACAAGGCCCGCGGCCGGTCGCGAGTGGAGGATTCCTTCAGCATTCACCCGGGCTTCCTCCCGTCGGTTTGACACTCCGGTTACGGTAGCGTAGGTTACGGTACCGTAACCGTAGGTTTCGCTCTCCGACCGGAAGGACTCCCCGTATGGCCACCACCACCCTTGCGCCGTCTCCCCCGAACGCACCGCCCGGGATCCGCGGCGTCGTCCGGCTGAGCGCGCGCGAGCTCCGCTTCCAGCGCCGCGTCACCCTCGCCCTGACCGTGTTCCCCCTGCTCGGCGTGGGCCTCGCGATCTGGAGCCTGTGGGGCACGGGCATCAGCCCGGTCGACTTCTGGATCTTCCTCGGCTTCTACCTGGCGACCGGCCTGGGCATCACGGTCGGCTTCCACCGCCTGTTCACGCATCGCAGCTTCAAGGCGGCGACCCCCGTGCGGGTCGCCCTGGCCACGTTCGGCACGATGGCCGTGCAGGGACCGGTCATCCAGTGGTGCGCCACGCACCGCCGCCACCACGCGTTCGCCGACCAGTACGGCGACCCTCATTCCCCGCACCTGGCGCGGGCCGCCGGCGCCAGGGGGGTCCTGCTCGGGCTGTGGCACGCCCACGTCGGGTGGTTGGTGGATGCGGAGAAGTCCGACCCCGACGAGTGGACCCCCGACCTGGTCGCCGACCGGTGGATCAGCCGGGTGAACGCCCGATTCACGTCGCTCACGGTGGCGTCGTTCGTCCTTCCGGCGATCCTGGGCCTGGTGATCACCGGCACCCTCGGCGGCGCGTTCTCGGCGTTCGTGTGGGGCTCGCTGGTCCGTGTCTTCCTGCTCCAGCACGTCACGTGGAGCATCAACTCCATCTGCCACTTCTACGGCAAGGAGGCCTACCGGGCCCGAGACGAGAGCCGCAACGTGTGGCCGATGGCCCCGATCAGCTTCGGCGAGTCCTGGCACAACAACCACCACGCGTTTCCGTGGTCGGCGCGCCTGGGGCTCCGGCCGTGGCAGGTCGATCCCGGCTGGTACGTGATCCGGAGCCTGTCGTGGCTCCGGCTCGCCCGCGACGTGAAGGTCCCCACCCGCGAGCAGCTGGCCGCGCGAAGGATCGAATCGTGACCGGGGGTGAGGACGAGGGATCGGTCGTCCCCCTCCCCGTTCGCGAGGACGTCCCCCGGGCCCGCATGTCGGGCAAGGAGCGGCGCGAGCAGCTGATCCGGATCGGCCGGGAGGTCTTCGCCAGCCGGGGCTACGACGCCACCACCATCGAGGAGATCGCCGAGCGGGCGAAGGTCAGCAAGCCCGTCGTGTACGAGCACTTCGGCGGCAAGGAGGGCCTGCACGCGGTCATCGTCGACCGCGAGGTCCAGGAGCTGATCTCGAGACTCCGCCTGGCGCTGGACGCGGACCACCCGCGCGGCGCGCTCGAGGGGGTCACGGACGCTTTCCTGGGCTACATCGAGGAGCACCAGGAGGGATTCCGGGTGCTCGTCCGCGACGCCCCGGTGGGCTCCAGCGAGGGCTCCCTGCCCGCCGTCCTCGCCGACGTGGCCACGAACGTGGAGGCCCTCCTCGCCCGCGAGCTCAAGGCCCGCGGCTACGACCGCAAGATGGCGCCGGTCCTCGCGCGAGCGCTCGTCGGGATGGTCGCCCTCACCGGGCAGTGGTGGCTGGACGAGGGCAAGCCGAAACGCAAGGTCATGACCGCGCACCTGGTCAACCTGGTGTGGAACGGGTTGAAGGACCTCAAGAAGGACCCCATCAAGGGCTGACGGCGCGACCGGGCGTATCCGCGGGACGGCCCGGACGCTCCCATCAGTGTGGACGCGAACGCTCAAGCCAGGGCGAACGGTGCCGAAAGCATGGACATGGCGTCCGTTCCGAGGACCACGATGAAGGCCTGGTTCAGCCGGTGCGAGAGCTGCGAGCGCCTCCACGCCCGCGTCGAACAGCTGTGCCTCGCCTGCGAGCTCGAGCGGGAGGCGGCGATGGTGCAGCACCCCTCCTCGGTCCGGCGCACGATCCGTTCGTACCGCCGCGGCGCCGCCTGAGGCCTCGCGCCTCAGGCGTGGAACAGCCAGTCGATCGAGTCGGCGAACCTCGCCTCCAGCTCTCGCTTGAGCTCGGGGTGGGCCTCGAGGTCCGGGTCGTCGTCGATCAGGGCGAACGCCCGGGCGCGGGCTCGCTTCACGATCTCGACGTCGCGTGACAGCCGGGCCAGCTTGAGGTCGGGCATCCCCGCCTGCTTGACGTCGAACAGCGTGCCCTCCCCGCGGATCTCCAGGTCAACGTCGGCGAGCTCGAAGCCGTCCGTGGTGCGGACCATCGCCTTCAGCCGCTCGCGGGCGACCTCGTTGTCGGGCTCGCTCTCGTCGAACAGGATGCAGTGGCTCCGGTGCGCGCCGCGCCCGATCCGCCCCCGGAGCTGGTGGAGCTGCGCCAGGCCGAACCGCTCGGCGTTCTCGACCAGCATCACGGTCGCGTTCGGCACGTCGACACCGACCTCGATGACGGTGGTCGAGATCAGGACGTGGGTACGGCCGTCGCGGAACGCCTCCATGCGCTCCTGTTTCTCGACGGGGCGCATCCGGCCGTGGAGCAGACCGACCTCGAGGTCGGGGAACACCGCGGTCGCCAGGCGCTCCGCCTCGGCCTCTGCCGCCCGGACCTCCAGGCGATTGCCCTCGTCGATCGCGGCGCACACCACGAAGGCCTGGCGACCGGCCGCGACCTCTCCCCGGACCAGCTCGTAGGCGGCCGTCCGGTCGGCCTCCGTGCGGACCACTCGCGTCTCGATCGGCTGCCGTCCGGCCGGGAGCTCCCGCAGCACGGATACGTCCAGGTCCCCGTAGTACGTGAGGGCCAGCGTCCGCGGGATCGGGGTGGCGGTCATGATCAGGATGTCCGGCGAAGCGCCCTTCTCCTTCAGGGTGAGGCGCTGGTGCACCCCGAACCGATGTTGCTCGTCGATGACCGCCATCGACAGGTCCCGGAACTCCACCCCCTCCTGGACCAGCGCGTGCGTTCCGACCACCAGGTCGATCTCGCCGGTTCGGATCCCCTCCAGGACGCGGGCCCGGCCCTTGCCGGTGACGCTCGCCGTCAGCATCCCGTACGTGAGCTCCCGGTCGGGCCGCTCCTCGCCCAGGACCAGCTGGCCCTCGGGCCCGCCGTCCCCCACCTCGTAGGCGCCCATCGGCGCGAGGAACTCGCGAACCTTCAGGAAGTGCTGCGCGGCCAGGACCTCGGTCGGGGCCATGATCGCCGCCTGGTGCCCGGACTGGATCGCGACCATCGCCGCGTACAGCGCGACCACCGTCTTGCCCGAGCCGACGTCGCCCTGCAGCAGCCGGTTCATCGGCGCGGCTCGTTCCATGTCCGCCTCGATCTCCGCGATCGCCTCGCGCTGCCCGGCGGTGGGATCGAACGGCAGCGCGGCCAGGAACCGCTTCGCGAGGGTGCCGGAGAGGTCGTGCTCGACGCCCGCCGTCTCCGCGGCGACCCGGTGCTTGCGGAAGGCCACGCCCAGCTCGAGCGTGAAGAGCTCGTCGAACTTCAGGCGCTTGACGGCCGACTGGAGCTGAGGCTCATCGTCCGGGAAATGGATACCGCGGAGCGCCGCCGCCAGGGGCTGGAGCCGCTCGTCGCGGCGGATGGCGTCGGGGAGCGGGTCGTCGAGGCGCTCGACCCGGCGCAGGGCGTCGAACACCAGCCGGCGGATCATCCCGGACGACAGGCCCTCGGTCGCGGGATGGATGGGGATGATCCGCGCGGTGTGCACGGACTCGGAGGCGTCCCCACGGATGACGTCGACGTTCGGATTGGCCAGCCGGAGCTTGCCGCGGAAGGCGGTGAGCTTCCCGGAGGCCATGACCTCCTGCTCCTCCTTGAAGCGCTGGGCCGGCCACGCCTGGTTGAACCAGAACAGCTCCAGGAAGCCGGAGCCGTCGCCGATCGTCACCGTGACCATGGACTGGCGCCGGCGGGTCATGGCCCGGTGGACGCGCTTGACCGTGCCGATGACGGTCGCTTCCTGGCCGATGCGCAGCTCCCGGATGGGGATCATCGCGGAGCGATCGACGTAGCGGCGCGGATAGTGGTGGAGCAGGTCGTCCAGGGTGTGGACATCGAGCTTGTCGGCGAGGACCTGGTGGACGGGCGGCCCTCCCCGGCCCCGCCCGGCCCGCGGCCCCGTCGACAGGGCGGCGACGCCGCCGAGGTCGGAGACCGGGGCGTCAGGGGAAAGCGCCTTGGGGCTCATTCGAGCCCGACCAGATAGGGATGGCGGTCCTGGCCGCCCGCGTGCACCTCGACCTCGAGGTCCCCCGCCACCGCCTGGATCGACGCCCGGACGCCGGCCGCCTCGTCGGCGGTCGCGCCGGCGCCGACCAGGAGGGTGAGGATCTCGTGCCCGGGCCGGCGAAGCGCTCCCACCAGACGGGCCGCCACGGCGGCGGGATCCTCTCCCGCCACCGCGACCTCGCCGTCCACGATGCCCAGCCACTGTCCGGGGCGAACTGACCCGGCCGGCGTTTCGGCCTCGCGCTCGGCGACGGCGAGCTCGCCCGCGGCGGCGGCCCGCGACGCCCCGGCCATGTCCCGGACCACGTCGTCGGGCTCACCGAGGGGATTGAACGCCGCCGCGGCGGCGAGGCCGGCGGGGATCGAACGGGTGGGGATCACCCGCACCGCGCGGCCGTCCGAGGCCGCCGCGGCCCGCTCGGCCGCGGGCACCACGTTGCGGTGATTCGGCAGGACGACCACGTCGGGCAGGCCGGTGGCGTCCACCGCGGCGACGATCTCCTCCACGGACGGATTGTGCCCGGGGCCTCCCGCGACGACGACCGCGCCGAGGGAGGCGAACAGCTCGGCGAGCCCGGCGCCCTCCGCCACGGCGACCAGTCCGACGCGCTGTTCGGCCACCTGCACGGCCCGGGCCTGGCCGGCCTGGCACCGCTCCCCGACCTGTTCGCGAAGGTCCTCGACCCGCGCGTCCCGAGGGGTGCCCGCCGCCCGGCCGGCCGCGAGCGCCGCCTCGGTGTCGTTCGTGTGGACGTGGACGTTGAACAGCCCGCCGCCGCCGACGACGACCAGCGAGTCGCCGATCCGCGCCAGCGTCTCACGCAGGCCGGCGACGGCCGCGTCGGACGCCTCGAGCAGATACATGACCTCGTGGGTGAACCTCAGCGAGCCCGCCATCTCCGAACCGTGCCCATCGCCAACCGGGCCCATCGGGCCGACCGCGACCGAGCGCGGCTCCCCCGTGAGCACCGAGGCCAGCGCGTCGAACAACAGGAGGGCACCGCGGCCTCCGGCGTCGACCACGCCCGCCCTCCGCAGCTCGGGAAGCAGTCGCGGCGTGTCCTCCACGGCCCGCGCCGCCGCCTCGAGCGCGGCCCGGGCGATGCCGGCCAGCCCGGCCCCGGCCTCGCACGCGCCCGTGGCGGCCACGGCGGCGGCCTCCATGACGGTCAGGACCGTGCCGGGCTGCGGGCGGGCCACCGCGGCGCGGGCCTCCCGCGAGGCCTCCCGCAGGGCGTCGGCCAGACATCGGCCGTCGGGGGCCGGGTGCGCGCACAGGACCGCGGACAGTCCGCGGAGGACCTGCGACAGGATCACGCCCGAGTTGCCGCGGGCCCCCATGAGCGACGCTTTGGTCACCGCCGCGCCGACCTCGGACAGACCCGCGCCGCGCAGGGGCTGCAGGGCGCGGACGACGGCCTCCTGGGTGAGGAGCATGTTCGTCCCGGTGTCGCCGTCGGGGACGGGGAAGACGTTCAGCGAGTTGAGCTCGTCGCGGTGCTCACGGAGGGCCTCGGCGAATCGCTCCATGACGTCCACGAGGGACGCGGCATCCAGGGTCTGGAGGGTCCGGGGGGACATCGCGGGCACCTTAGCACCGGCCTCCGACCCCGCCGGGAGCCCGTCCTCGCGCTAGCATCGATCGCGATGCGACGGATCCTCGTGGTGCTGCTCGGCGTGGCGTTGGCGGCCACCGCCTGCTCGGATGCCGGTCCGGGGGCCGACCCGACCGCGTCACCCTCGACGGCCCCGCCCGGCGCTCCGGCGCTGAACGCCGCGGAGGCCCCGCTGCTGCCGAAGGACCGGTTCGCGCTCCCCGACGTCACACCCGACTCGTTCGCGACGCTCCTGGAGCAGTTGCGGGGGACGCCGGTGCTGGTCAACGTCTGGGGATCGTGGTGCGGCCCATGCCGTGAAGAGGGCCCCGCGCTCGCCGCGGCGGCCGAGCGCTACGGACGCCGGGTCCAGTTCATCGGGATCGACATCCTGGACGACCGCGAGTCGGCCCGCGCGTTCATGCGCGAGTTCGGCTGGCGGTACCCGAGCCTGTACGACCCGAGCCCGACCGGAACCGTCCGCGACCAGATGGGGTTCGTCGGCCAGCCGGTCACGATCATCTTCGACGCCGCGGGCGAGCGGGTCTTCTCCCACGTGGGGCAGGTCACCGAGGAGATGCTCAGCACCGAGCTCGAGAAGGTCGCCTGATCGGCTCGCGACGCCGGGCGCTCCTCGCGGCCCTGCTGGTGGCCGCGGGCCTGGCGGGCGCCCGGCTGCCCCCCGCGCCGGTCGCCCGGGCCCGGGCGCCGCGCACGTTCCTCGTGTCGGAGGCGGTTCTGGTCCACGGCGTGTATCCGCCCCGCGAGACGACCTGTGTTGCGGGCGGGCAGCCGGCGCCCCTGCACCTGCGGCTGACCGGGCGGGTCGAGGTGGGCCTCGCCCCCGACGGGTCGCTGTTCGTCATCAACGAGCTCCCGTTCCAGACGTACCTGGAGGGGCTCGCGGAGGTCCCGCGCAACTGGCCGGCCGCCGCCCTCGACGCCCAGGTCGTCGCCGCCCGGACGTACGCCCTCGGCCGCCTGGGCGGGGACTCGACGGGACGGGAGCTGGGCTACGACCTGTGCGCGACCGACGCGTGCCAGGTGTACCGCGGGCTCGGGATATCGCACGGGCCGTGGGGCGAACGGTGGCGGGCGGCCGTCGCCCGGACGGACGGCCTGGCCCTGCTCCACGACGGCCGCCCCGCGACGACGCTCTACTTCTCGACCTCGAACGGCCGGACGTACGGCAACGAGGAGGTGTTCGACGGGGCGGGTCCCCTGCCGTACCTGCGAAGCGTGGCCGAGGACGACGACGGGGCTTCGCCCGTCTCGCGGTGGACGGCGCGGATCCCCCTGGACGATGTCGCCCGATTCCTGACGGCGTCGGGCGACTGGCCCGGCGGGGCCGTCGCCGCCGTGTCGGACCTCGGCGAGGACCTCGAGGTCCGGGGTGGGGGACGCCGCGTGCGCCTCACCAAGACCTCGTTCCGGATCGCCCTGAACGACCGCTCGACCTGCCTCGAGCCTGCCACCTACCCCGGGCCGGATCACGAGGAGGACGAGGTGTACCGACTCCCGCAGACACTGCCCTCGAAGTGGTTCGACGCCCGGACCGAGGCCGGCGACCTGGTCGCCGACGGCAGGGGATGGGGCCACGGCGTCGGCATGGTCCAGTGGGGCGCTTACGGAAAGGCCAAGCGGGGGATGGGCGCCGAGGACATCCTGGCCTTCTACTACGGCGGCCTCCGGCCCCGTACCGCCGGCGTCCCGGACACGATCCGCGTCGGGGTCGCCACGGGCCTCCGCCGGGTGTGGCTGGTCGCCGAGGATCCCTCGGCCGTGGGTTCGGCCCTGCCCGGGGACGGCCCGTGGTCCGTCGAACCCGGATCGCCGCTCCGGATCCGCCCCGCGAGGGCGCCGGGCCCGGTGCTGGACGGCGAGGTCCTCGAGGCGCCCGAGACGATCCGTGCCGGGAGGCGGACCAGCCTCCGGGCCGAGGCGAGCGCGGGCGTGAACGCCTCGATCGAGCTGGTGGCCGCCGACGGGGCGCGAACGCGGCTCCCGGCCGTCCGCCCGCACGCGCGCGGAACCTGGGGCCAGCGCTTCACCGTCGCCGCCGGCGTGGCCGGGGGCGAGTACCGCGTGGTGGTCACCATGGACGACGGGATCGACACGATCCGCCGCGCGGCTCCGGCCCGGACCCGGGTCCTCGCGGCGCCGGCGGTGTTGCCCCCCCCCACGACGAGCCCCCCGCTGGCCGGGCCGTTCCCCCGGCCTCCGCCGGGCGAAGACCTGCCGCTCGCGGTCCCCATCGGAGCCACCGCGCTCGTGCTCGTCGCGGCGGGGCTGCTCGCCGCTCGCCGGCACCTGCGGCGGGGGTGAGCCGGGGTCCGTCTGCTACCATCCACGCTCCCATGGCTTCCGTCTGCGACGTCTGCGGCAAGACCCCCGGGTTCGGGATGAGCATCTCCCACTCGCACCGGCGATCGAAGCGCCGGTGGAACCCGAACGTGCAGAAGGTCCGCGCGCTGGTCGACGGCTCGCCGAAGCGGATCGCCGTGTGCACCAAGTGCCTGAAGGCCGGCAAGGTCACCCGGGCCGTCTAGGCCCGGTTCACGGTTTCCAGGCGGGGTTGGCGGGGCCGATGCCCCCGCCGATCGCCAGGCCGTGACGGATGGCCTCGGTGACGAATTCCTTCCCCCTTCGGACCGCTTCCGGCAGGGCCTCGCCGAGGGCCAGGTAGGCGGTGATCGAGGCGGACAGAACGCAACCCGTCCCGTGCGTGTGAGGCGTGTCGATACGTTCGGCCTCGAGCCACTCCGTCCCCGCGCCGTCCGCGGGCGCGAACAGGTCGGCGGCTTCGCCCCGAAGGTGACCGCCCTTCACCAGCACCGCGCGCGGCCCCAGCTCGAGGATCGCCGCCGCGGCGCGCTCCATGTCCTCGCGGGACACGACGCGGAACCCCGCGAGGCCGCCGGCCTCGTGCAGGTTCGGGGTCACCAGCGTGGCCAGGGGAAGGATCCACGTTCGCAGCGCGTCCACGGCCTCCTCGGCCAGCAAGGGATGGCCGTGCTTCGACACGAACACGGGATCGACCACCAGGTTCGTCACGCCCGTCTCGGCGAGCGCGTCCGCGACGGCCTCGATGATCCGCGCGGACGCGAGCATCCCGGTCTTCGCGGCGTCGGCGCCGATGTCGGTCACGACCGCCCGGATCTGGTCCCCCACCAGCCGGGGAGAGAGCTCCTCGTACCCGGTGACGCCCCGGGTGTTCTGCACGGTCACCGCGGTGACGGCGGTCAGGCCGAACACGCCGAGAACCTGAAAGGTCTTGAGATCGGCCTGGATCCCGGCACCACCTCCGGAGTCCGACCCCGCGACCGTGAGCGCTCGGGGAGGCACCGCCTCAGGGGGCAAAGTGGTCCCAGCCGCGGGGCTCCAGCTCGCGCGTCGCGTCGGCCTCGTCGACCAGCACCACGCGGTCCGGGTCGTCCGTGATCTCGCCGATCTCCGCCAGCGAGGTTCCGTAGCGCTCGCCCAGGGTTCGCAGCGCACCGTCGACGGCCTCGGCCGGGAGGGTCGCGAGGAGCTCGTAATCCTCCCCGCCGTGCAACGCGAGCTCGAGGGGATCGGTCCCCAGCACCTTCTCCAGGTCGTGCAGGGCCGGCGCCACCGGCACGGTGAGGGTGCGGACCCGGGCCCCGACCCCGCTCTCGGCGCACAGCCGGCGGAGGTCGATCGAAAGGCCGTCGGACAGGTCCATCATCGCGGTGGCCCCCGCGCCGGCCAGCGTCTGGCCCTCCCCCACGCGGGCCACGGGTCGCGCGTGCGCCCCCACCAGCTCGCGGGCCCACTCGGTGCCCAGGGCCTCGTGGACCGCGCCGGGCGGGGCCTCGGCCAGGCGCAGACCACCGGCGGCGGCACCGAGGCCTCCGGTCACGACGATGCGGTCCCCCGACCGCGCGCCGGCTCGGGTGACGGCCCGTCCTCCGGCCACCTCGCCGACGAGCGACACCGAGATCACGACCCGGTCGGCCCGGCTGAGGTCGCCGCCCACGATCGAGAGCCCGTACTCCGTGGCGGCCTCGAGCATGCCCCCGTACAGCTCCATCACGAACGGCGCCTCCGCGCCGGAGCGCAGGCCGAGGCCCACCGTCGCGTACCGCGGGCTGCCCCCCATCGCGGCGACGTCCGAGACGTTCACCGAGATGGCCTTGAACCCCAGGTCGTGGGCGGTCGTGGCCGAGCGCCGGAAATGCACGCCCTCCACGAGCAGATCGGTGGTGAGCACCGCGGGGTGGCGCCCCAGCTCCACCACCGCGGCGTCGTCGCCCACGCCGACCGTGACGCCGGGTGCGTCGGCGGTGAGCAGGCGCCGAAGGCCCGCGAGGAGCTCGTCCTCGGTGTATCCGGCGGGTCCCGGACGGCCCGAACTCACGTCGACCCAGCTTGCCCTGGACGGCCCCGACTCACGATGATCAACCTTACCCATCGCGACAGGAGGTCTGCATGCCGGTCATCAACACCATCGAGCTCGAGGGGGTCTCCGACAAGTCGTGGGGCGAGGCCGCGCGCGAAGCCCTGAAGGAGGCCTCGAAGACGATCCGCCACATCAACAAGATGGAGGTCCTCGGCACGGGCACCGGCGTCCGGGACAACGTGATCGTCGAGTACCGGACGTCCATCCGCCTCTACTTCGAGGTGGAGGGCTCCCGCTAGGCGGGGCCTCCATGGCCGAGGTCGACGCCGGCCCGGCGGAGACCCTCACGCCCGGCACCGTCCGGGGCGCGGGGCCGTGGGCCGTGGGCAACTCCAAGGGTGAGCGGTTCGCGCTGAGCCGGCGCTGCCGCCATCTCTACGCCGACCTGGCGAACGGCGCGATCAACCGGGACGGCTGCCTGGTCTGCCCCTGGCACGGGTCGACGTACGACGTGAAGACGGGGCGGATGATCCGGGGGCCGCAGGGGTGGTACGCAAGGGTCCCGGGGCTGGGCGCCGGGTTCAGGGCCCTCACACGCGTCCTGCCGCTTCGACGGGGCAAGGTCCGCGAGCGGAAAGGCCGGCTGTACGTCCGGTAGGATTGGCCGTTCTCAACTCAAGCGACCCCATCCAGGAGAACACATGACCGTCGAAGGCAAGGCCGTCCACGACAATCCCTCGCCCGAGGAACTGCGGACGTTCACCGAGCAGATGCCCCAGTGCCGCATCACCGAGTTCGACAACGTCAACGTGCAGACGCGCGTCACCTCGCGCAGCGCGGGCTCGACGTTCATCGTCAGCGACGACCCCGCCGTGACCAGCGGGAAGACGATCACGCGCGAGGAGTTCGACCGGATCTCGAAGCTGCAGGACGACTACATCGCGGGGCAGGAGATGGTGGTCGTCGACGGCTTCATCGGCAACGACCCCGAGTTCCGCACGGCCGCGCGCCTGAGCATCGAGAAGGCGAACGCGAACATCGCGGGCATGCAGCAGAAGCTCTACTACCCCCGCGAGGGCGGCGAGCCCGACGTGCAGGTCTTCTACACGCCGAACCTGAAAGCCGAGGGCTACCCGGACGACCGCCTGATCGCCGTCGATCTCGACAACGGCGTGACCCGCGTCCTGCACGCCGACTACTTCGGCGAGTCGAAGAAGGGCGGGCTGCGGATGTGGAACAAGATCGTCTACGACCGCGGCGGCCTGGCCATGCACGCCGGCTGCAAGATGATCCCCGGCGGCGACGGCCAGAAGGTGTTCCTGATCGTCGGCCTTTCGGGCACCGGCAAGACCACCACCACGTTCACGACCCAGAACGACTCGCTGCCGGTCCAGGACGACTTCATCGCGCTCATGCCGGGCGGCAAGGTCTACACGACCGAGAACGGCTGCTTCGCCAAGACCTTCTCGCTCGACCCCGACTTCGAGCCGAACATCTACAACGCGGTCGTCAAGCCGAACGCGTACCTGGAGAACGTCTACCAGGACGAGCACGGCAAGGTGAACTTCTTCGAGGAGTCCTACACGCAGAACGGCCGGGCGGTGTTCCGGATGGAGGACCTGGCGCGTTCGATGGACGCCCGGGAGCTGGAGCGCGTCGACTACCTGCTCATCCTGAACTGGAACGAGAACATCCTCCCCGCGGTGGCCCGGCTCGACCGGACCCAGGCCGCGGCGTACTTCATGCTCGGCGAGACGACGGGAACGAGCGCCGGCGGCGCCAGCGAGGCGGGGAAGTTCCTCCGCGTCCCCGGCACCAACCCGTTCTTCCCGCTCCGCCACGAGCAGCAGGGGAACCGCTTCCTGGAGCTCCTGGACTCGCATCCGATCGAGGTGTTCCTGATGAACACCGGGCGGGTCGGCGGCAAGGCGGACGACGATCGGTCGAAGAAGGTCAAGATCCCCCACTCGAGCGCCGTCGTGGAGGCCATCGCCGAGGGCTCGATCACGTGGACCGACGACGCGGACTTCGGCTACGAGGTCGCCACCGCCGTCCCCGGCATCGACCACGAGGAGCTCCTCCAGCCCCTGAAGCTCTACGAGCGCCAGGGCCGCGGCGGCGAGTACCGGGAGATGGTCGAGCGGCTGAAGGCCGAGCGCCGGGCGTACCTCGAGGGCTACGAGGGCCTCGAGGAGGAGATCGTCAAGGCCGTCGGCTAGCCTCGGAAACTAGACTAGACTAAGTCCATGACCGACGACGCCTTCGTGAACATCCACGACGCCAAGACGCACCTCTCCCGGCTCGTCGAACGGGCCGCCCGGGGCGAGGAGATCGTCATCGCCAAGGCGGGAACGCCCGTGGCCAGGCTGGTCCCGCTCTCCCCGGGCGGCGAACCACGCCGGCTCGGACTGTGGAAGGGCCGCGTCCGCATCGCGGCCGGCTTCGACGACGCGCTCCCCGAAGACGTCCTCGCGGCCTTCGAAGGCGGGTCGGGCTGAGACTCCTGCTCGACACGCACGTCGTCCTGTGGGCTCTTGCGGACCATCGTTCCCTGTCGCGTGGGGCGAAGGATGCGATCGCGGACCCCGAGAACCGGGTCGCCGTCAGCGCCGCCACCGCGTGGGAGATCTCGATCAAGCGCTCACTGGGCCGGCTGGGCGCCCCCGACGATCTCGAGGACGTCCTGGAAGCATCCGGATTCGAGACGCTCCCCATCACGGTGGGACACGCGCTGGCCGCGGGGGCCCTCCCCGCGCATCACCGCGACCCGTTCGACCGCATGCTCGTCGCGCAGGCGCTGGACGGGAGCTTCACCCTGATGACGCACGACCAGGCGTTCGCCCGCTACGGCGTCCCCGTCCTGTTCGTCTGAGGCGGTTCATTCGGCAGGCGTCGGTTGAGGGCCTGCGCGGTCACCAGACGGATGCCGGCCATGACAAGCGGGATCGGGAAGAGCACGCGGGGCTCCCCCGGGAACACGCCGCGGAACGCGTACGCGAGGAAGATCGCTCCGAGGCTGATCCAGAAGCCGCCCCTCGCGAAGGCGTAGACGGCGATATACGTCCGGAGCCTGGGCGGGTCGCCGGGCTCGACCCTGAGGAAGGCCCGGGCCGCAGACGCGAGGCCGACAAGGATCAACAGGAGCCCGACGATGGCCAGGACCTTCTCGCCTCCGTCGAGCCCCCACAGCGGTGGAGGTGGGGACAGGGTGGGGGTCACGTTCGGGCCGTCGCGAGGAGCCGGACCACGTCCTCGTCGCCGAGCTGGTCGAACCGCTCGTACCACTGGCCGACCGCGAAGAAGGGCTCGGGCGCGTCCACGAACACCACCTCGTCGGCCTCGCGAGCCAGTCGGCGCATCGACTCGACCGGTCCCACAGGCACGGCGATGACCGTCCGGGCCGCGCCGCTGGCCCGAACCCAGCGGGCGGCCG
>JBBDTT010000183.1:0-22857 GCA_040904285.1 Actinomycetota bacterium | reverse complement strand
CCCAGATCGTCGCCGCGAGCACGGCCGCGGCGATGGTCTCGAGGGTCACCAGGTCGCAGTCGACGATCCCTCCCGCGATGGTCTTCGCCACCGCGGTGCCGGACAGCGCCCCGACCAGGTTAAGGACGCCGGCCATGGCCACGGCCTGGAACGGCCGGAGCACCCGCGTGGAGACCACGGTCGCGATCGAGTTGGGCGCGTCCGTCCAGCCGTTCGCAAACTCGAACAAGTAGGCGAGGGCGACGACGAGCCAGAAGGGCATCGGTCTAGGACTGCTTGAGCGCTAGGCCCTCGAGCAGATTGGCCACGTCCTCGAGCTGGTCGATCGCGGCCTCGAGCTCGTCGATGACGCCCTTCCATTTGAGGACGTCCATGGCCTTGTGGTTGCCGGAGAACAGGTCGGCCACCGCCCGGCGATAGATCTTGTCGCCGTCGTTCTCCAGGCGATTGATCTCCACCCAGTAGTTCTCCAGCCGGTCGAACTTCGGCAGCTGCTGGAGCGCCTCGCGGGTGGTCCGCGCCGTCTGCACGATGACGTCGGCCTGCGCCTTCATCTCGGGAAGCGGCTTCTCGATCTTGTGGAGGACCAGCAGGTCCGCGGCCGCGTCGATGTGGTCCAGCACGTCGTCCAGGGCGGACGCGAGCTGGTGGATGTCCTCGTGGTCGATCGGCGTGACGAAGGTCGTGTTGAGCCGCCGCATGATCCGATGCGTGATCTCGTCGCCCTCGTGCTCGAGGTCGTGGACCCGCGAGGCCTTCTTCGGGACATCCTCGAATGTCGACACGATGTCCAGGAGGAGCTCCGCGGCCTTCTCGATGTGCTCGGCCTGCCCGACGAACAGCTCGTAGAACCCCTCGTCGCGAGGGATCAGGCGAAAGCGTCTGCGCGCCACGAACCCGGTTCCTTCCCCTGTCGGATCAGCCCACCCCGGCGAACGACAGGCGAACGATAGCGGAACGGACGGGGGACGGCAGGTGAACGGGCTACTCGACGAACTTGTAGCCGAGGCCGCGAACCGTGACGAGGTGGGCCGGGCTGTGGGGGTCCTCCTCGATCTTGCGCCGGATGCGCTTCACGTGGACGTCGAGGGTCTTCGTGTCGCCGAAGTACTCCGGGCCCCACACGTGGTCGATCAGGAAGTCACGGGTGACCAGCCGGCCTCGGCGGCGCAGGAACGTCTCGAGGAGCTCGAACTCCTTGGGCGGGAACGCCACCAGCTCGCCCCGCACCCGGACCTCGTGGCGTCCGACGTCGAGCTCCACCGGGCCGCCGCCCAGGATCTCGTCCTCGGGCTCGCGCTGGAGGGATGCCGCCCGGGCCCGCCGGAGGTTGGCCCGGACCCGGCTGACCAGCTCGCGGACCGAGAAGGGCTTGGTCACGTAGTCGTCGGCGCCGAGCTCGAGGCCCGCCACCTTGTCGGCCTCGGAGTCCTTGGCGGTGACGATGATGATCGGGACGTCGCTGGTCTCGCGGATCCGCTTGCAGACGTCCAGGCCGCTCATCTCGGGGAGCATCAGGTCGAGGATCACCAGGTCCGGGGCCTCCTCGCGGAACCCCTCCAGGGCCCGCCGGCCGTCGGCCGAGACCCGCACCGCGTACCCCTCCCGCTCCAGGTTGTAGCGGACGGTGTCGGCGAGTGACTCCTCGTCCTCGACGAGCAGGATCCGGGCCTGTCCGTCAGCCCGCATTGGGTCCATGCGACGCGTCGGTGAACTCGCGGAACTCGCCCGTCAGCAGGAACGCCACCTGCTCGGCGATGTCGACGGCGTGGTCGCCGCACCGCTCCAGCTGCCGGGAGACGACGTTCATCCGGATCCCCCACTCCAGCAGCCGCACGTCGGGCGCCAGCCCCACGATCTGTCCGTATAGACCCCGGTTCAGCCGGTCCACGGGGTCGTCCATGCTGGGGAGCTTGAGCGCGAGCTCCAGGTCCCGGAGGGCGAACGCCTCCATCGCGGTGCGGATCATGGGACGCACCACGTCGGCCATCTCCCGCAGGTGGGAGATGACCCGCTCGTCGCGGGGGAGGTCCTCGGTGACCTTCACGATCTTGGCGATGTTCACGGCCATGTCGCCGATGCGCTCCAGGTGCAGGTTGATGTGCCACACCGCCGAGACCAGGCGCAGGTCCGACGCCACGGGGTTCTGCATCGCGATGATGTCCAGGATCCGGCGCTCGATCTCGATGTAGCTCTCGTCGATCGCGTCGTCCCCCGCGATGACCTGGTCGCAACGCGCGACGTCCTGGGTGGACAGCGCGTCGACCGCGGCGCCGACCGCGCGTTCGGCCAGCTCCCCCATGGTCGTGATCTCGCGCTCCAGCCAGTCGAGGTCCTCGTGGAACTTGCGCCGGGGCTGCACCATCAGCCGAACCTCCCCGTGACGTAGGCCTCGGTTCGTCCGTCCGAGGGGTTCGTGAACATACGCTCGGTGGCGTCGAACTCGACCAGGGTGCCGGTTCGCTGGCCGTCCTCCCGCACGTCCACCGTGAAGAACGCGGTCCGGTCCGACACCCGCGCGGCCTGCTGCATGTTGTGGGTCACGATGACGATCGTGTACTCGCTGACCAGCTCGCGCATGAGCTCCTCGATCCGGAGGGTCGCGATGGGGTCCAGCGAAGAGCAGGGCTCGTCCATCAGGATCACGTCCGGGGAGACGGCGATGGCCCGGGCGATGCACAGCCGCTGCTGCTGGCCGCCGGACAGCGCCATGCCGGACTCCTTGAGCTTGCTCTTCACCTCGTCCCACAGCGCGGCCTTGCGCAGGGACTGCTCGACCAGGTCGTCCATGTTGCCCTTGAAGCCGGCGATCCTCGGGCCGAACGAGACGTTGTCGTAGATCGACTTCGGGAACGGGTTCGGCTTCTGGAACACCATCCCGATCCGGCGGCGGACCTCGACCGGGTCCACCTGGTGATCGTAGAGGTCGACCCCGTGGTACAGGATCCTTCCCTCGACCCGGGCGGTGTCGATCAGGTCGTTCATCCGGTTGAAACACCGCAGCATCGTGGTCTTGCCGCACCCGGACGGGCCGATCAGGGCCGTGATCTCGTTCTGCCGGACCGCCAGCGTGACGTCCCGGACCGCCCGGAAGTCGTCGTAGTACACCGAGAGCTCCTGGACGTCGAAGATCACCGGACGGCCGGTGGACACGGGCTCGTGGTGTGCGACCTCGATGTGCGTGACGGAGACCGGCTCGATCGTCTGGCTCAGCTCGGATTCCATGGGGTCCTCACCACTTTCGCTCATATCGGTTCCTCAGGAAGATGGCCGCACCGTTGACGAGCAGCAGGATCGCGAGCAGGACCAGGCTGGCGGCGGCGGAGTGCTGGCCAAACGCGCGCAGGTTGGCAGTCGAGAAGTCGAAGACCTGGACCGGCAGCGCGGTGTACGGACCCCGAAGCTGCTCCACGAAGCCGGCCGAGCCCGTCGACAGGAAGCCGGTGGCCGCGCCGATCATGACCAGCGGGGCCGCCTCGCCGAACGCCCGGGCCACGGTCAGCACGGTCCCGGTCAGGATGCCGGGAGCCGCGTACGGGAAGACGTGGCTGCGGATCACCTCCCATCGCGTCGCGCCGACGCCGAATCCCGCCTCGCGGATGCTCGACGGAACGGCCCGCAGGGCCTCGGCCGAGGTGATGACCACGATGGGCAGGACCAGGAGCGAGATCGTGAGGCCGGCCGTCACCACGCTTCGTCCGCCCGTGAACCCGGCCACCGGCGCGAACTTGACGAACAGGGCGATGCCGAGGAGCCCGTAGACGATCGACGGAATCCCGGCCAGGTTGCGGATGTTCGCGTTGATCACCCGGGTGAACCACGTGTCGCGCGCGTACTCCTCCAGGTAGATGGCCGCGCCGATCCCGATCGGGAACGCGATCAGGATCACGAAGGCCACGATCGTCACGGAGCCGCGGATCCCCTGCGCGATCCCCGCCCGCTGCGGGAGCGACGAGGTCTTGCTGGTCAGGAAGTCCGTCCCGCGCTCCAGCAGGAGCGGCGCGCCCTGGCGGGTGATGTCGACGAGCAGGACGACCAGGACCGCCATCGCCACGAGCAGCGCCAGGAGCAGGAGCCCCTCGAAGGCGCGGCCTCCGACGTCGTGGCTGCGGCCCCGCAGGGTCGATCGGACGACGGCGGCGGTGTCGACGCCCCCGAGCCTGGTCGCGTTCACATCAGTACCTCCGCCGGACGCGGCGGACGAAGCGCTCGCTGACCACGTTGAGGGCGAGGGTCATCAGGAAGAGCAGCGCGCCGACGAAGAACAGGCTCGAGAACGCGTCGCTGGCCCCCTTGACCTGGTCCGAGCCGGTCGCGAGGGCCGTCATGGCCGCGGTCATCGTCTGCCCCGGACCGGTCGGATCGAGGGTGAACAGCGATCCCCCCGAGCCCCCGCCCGCGATGGAGACGACCAGCGTCTCGCCGACGGCCCGGGAGAACCCGAGCAGCAGCGCCGCGACGATGCCCGAGACCGCCGCGGGGAACACGATGCGCAGCGTGGTGGTGCGCTTCCTGGAGCCCAGGCCGTAGGACGCCTCGCGCAGGGAGTGGGGCACCGCGTGCATCGCGTCCTCGGCGACCGAGGCGACGAGGGGCGTGACCAGGATCCCGACGCCGATGCCGGCCGCCCCCAGGTTGAACGATCCGGCGCTGAAGAACCGCTGCATGATCTCGGGGCTGATCCACGTCAGGGCGAAGAACCCCATGACCACGCTCGGGATGCCGGCCAGGATCTCCAGGATCGGCTTGAGGCGGCGACGGGTCCTGCGGCTCGCGTATTCGGACAGGTACATGGCCGCGCCCAGACCGAGCGGGGTGGCGACGGCCATCGCGATGACGGAGACGAGGAGCGTCCCCGCCAGGATCGTCTTGATGTCGTACAGCCCGCGGCGAGGGAACCAGCCGCGCGACCACAGGGCCGACGGGTCGACGTTGCGGAGGAACTCCACCGTGCCGTCCAGCAGCGACAGCACGATGAGGAGGTTGATGACGATGGACAACGCCGCCGCCGCGAGGAAGGTGCGGCGGATCGCCGTCTCCCGGCGGCGCCGGCCGGGGCTGCCGCGGAGGTCCCGGAGCGAGAGCCTTGAGTCCGCGAGGGTCGCGTCGCTCACGAGGCGGACGCTAGCAACGCCCCCTGAACGCCCCCTGTCCCGAAGATGAACGCAACGTGAACGAGCCGGCCCCCAGTTCGGTAGCCGGCCCGTTCGACGCTGCGGGTGCCGCTCAGGCCTGGGTCAGCACCGCGATCCCATCGATCGCCACCTCGAGCTCGATGAACTCGACGCCGGCATCGGCGCAGGCCTGGGCCTCCTCGTCCCTGATCGGGCGCGACGCGTCGGAGATGTCGGTCTCTCCGTTGCAGAACAGCTCGAAGCCGTCGCCGGTGCCCGGGCCCTCGACGTTGATCGCGACGTCGGGGGCCTCCTCGTTGAACAGCTCCGCCACCAGCGCCGAGATCGGCTCCACCGTGGAGGAACCCGAGACGAACAGGTCGCCGGACAGGTTCGCGCCGGGCTCGCCGTCCGGACCCTCGACCTCCCACACGCCCTGCGTATCCGCGATCCGGTCATCGGGCAGCTGGACGTAGCCGACCTCGGAAACCGCCGTCGTCAGGCCCTCGGCCAGGTAGAAGTCCACGAACGCCTGGAGCGCCGGCTTGTCGTTCGCCTTCTCCTTGTTCACGTAGACGTACAGGCTGCGCGCGATCGGATACGTGCCGTCGGCGATCGTCTCCTCGGACGGCGCCACGCATCCGTCGCCTCCGTCGATCTCGAAGGGCCTCACAACGTCGGAGTTCTCGACGTAGAACGCGTACCCGACCCAGCCGAACGAGCCCTCGGAGCCGCTGATGCCCTCGATGATCACGTTGTCGTTGCCCGAGGACTGGTAGTCGGCGCGGGTCGTGCCGACCTGGTCCTCCGTGATATTGCCGCCCTCCAGCCGGGCCTCGGCCGTGTCGGTCAGAGCCAGCTCCACGAAGGAGTCGTAGGTTCCGGACTCCTCACCCGGCGCCGTGATCGACAGGGGCGCGTCGACCGGGTAGCCGCCGAGCCCGTCGACCGCGGTGGCCAGGACCTCGGCGTCCGACCAGTTCTCGAAGCCCTCCGACTCGGGGCCGACCAGCGCGTACAGGTCGCCAAGGTTCAGGCATTCGGGCAGCGCGATGGAGTTGCCGCCGTCGTCACGGCTCGGTGTGTTGTCGCCGCAGGCCGCGGACACGAGCGCGAACGCCAGCGCCACGATCGCCAGGGCGCGAAACCTTCCATTTCTCAAGTCGGTTCCTCCTTCGGGGTTCGGGGCGCGAGGTGGCCTTCCCGGGAGACGTTCCGCGGAGAGGGGAGGCGGATCGCCTCCCGGGAGGGCCGGGCCGGATCTGTTTCCGGGTGCCTCGTGCTTCCACCGACAGAAGGCTAGAGGGGGCCGTTGGCCGGACCGGGGCCCGCAGGTGAACGAGCGGTGAACGTTCCTCCGGGGTTCAGGAAACCCGGACGCCGAGATCCGTCAGGAACTGGTCCCGAAGCGCCCGGACGAGCCCCTCGGCGCGGCCGCACGCGGCGGCCAGCATCTCGCCGTCCTCGACCGATGCCGCCAGCGTCGCGACGGCCGAGAGCTCCTCCACGACGTCGGAGAAGCGCAGTCCGTCCCGGGACACTCCGCCGACCCGGGCCGGGACCGCCGGAGGAAGGCCGGCGGACCGGGGCCGGATGTACGGGATCGCCTCCGACGGCTCGGCGTAGCACACCTCACAGAACCCTCGATCGACCGAGCCCGCGGAGCCGCACTCGACGCAGTCGGTCATCACGTCATCCACGGTAGCGGCCGCCCGTGTCGCCCGGCGGGACGCGGCGTGAACCCGTCGTGAACGTTCCCCTCGCGGTCCTACACTGGCCCGAGATGAGGCCCCGGACACTCGTCGGACGTCTGATCGCGTGGCAGGTCGCTGTCGTGATCGCCCTCCTGGGCGTGCTCGGAGTCGTCCTCGACCGGTCGCTGGAGCGCGAGTCCGTCGAGTCCCTCACCGAGTCGCTCGCGAGCCAGGCCCGGACGATCCGTTCGGCCCTTCCGAACGACGCCACGGCGATGCAGACCGAGGCCGTACGCCTGGGGAACGCCGGCGGGCTCCGGATCACGGTCATCGCGACGGACGGGGAGGTCCTCGCCGAGTCCGAGCGCGATCCCGGCGAGCTCGAGAACCACCTGGACCGGCCCGAGGTGCGCGAGGCCCTCGCCGGCGCGGTGGGGACCGACGAACGCCGCAGCGAGAGCGTGGGGCAGGAGCTCCTGTACGTGGCCCTGCCCCCGGAGGCCGGTCGGATCGTGCGGGTCGCGTACCCGCTGGAGCGGGTCCGGGCCCGGCAGGCGCAGACCCGGGGGACGGGCGCCCTCGGGCTGCTCGCCGCGGCGGCCGCGGCGAGCGGCGGCGTCCTCCTGGTGAGCCGGGGGGTCGTCGGCCCGCTTCGGCGGATGACCCGGGCCCTGGAGGAGCGCGGCGAGGGCCTTCCGCCCCATCTGGCCCCCGGGGGGACGGAGGAGCTCCGGCTCCTCGCGGGGACGCTCAACGCGATGACCGAGCGCGTCGAGGCCGAGATGCGCGCGGTCGAGGACGGCCGGCGAACCCGCGACCTGATCCTGTCCTCGATGGAGGAGGGCGTCCTGCTCGCGGCGCCGGACGGCACGGTGACGTTCGCCAACCGAGCGGTCGTGTCGCACCTGGGCACGCGGCCGGTCACGCTCGGAGCGCTCCTGCCGATGGCGCTGCGTACCGCCGCCGAGCGGGCCGCGGCGAACGGCGGGCCGACGGCCGTCGAGGTCGAGACCGGGACCCCCGCTCGGTGGCTGCGGTGCGCCCTCGTTCCCGTCGATCCCGACGGAGCGCTCCTGGTCGTCGTCCGCGACGTCACCCAGGCCCGGCGCCTGGAATCCGTTCGCCGGGACTTCGTCACGAACGCCTCGCACGAGCTCAAGACGCCGGTGGCGTCGATCCAGGCCGCGGCCGAGACGATCGTCCAGGCTGCGGCCGACGACCCTGACGTCGTTCCCCGGTTCGCGGCGCGCGTGGAGCGCGAGGCCCTCCGGCTCAGCCGGATCGTCTCCGACCTGCTGGACCTGTCCCGCCTGGAGTCGGGCTCCGAGCCCACCGACCCCGTCGACCTGGACCGGCTCGTGCGGGAGGAGGCCGATCGATTCGCCGAGTCCGCGGCGTCGGCCGGCGTGGCCCTGTCGGTCGAGGCGGACCTGCCGGTACGCATCCGCGGATCCGAGCGGGACCTGCGAACGCTGGTGCGCAACCTGGTCGACAACGCCGTCCGGTACACGGGCGAGCGCGGCCGGATCGACGTGCGGCTCGCCTCGGACGACGGCGCGGCGGTCCTGCGGGTCAGCGACACGGGCATCGGCATCCCGTCGCGGGACCTGCCCCGGATCTTCGAGCGGTTCTACCGGGTGGACCGGGCGCGGTCCCGCGAGACGGGCGGGACCGGCCTCGGCCTGGCGATCGTCCGCCACGTCGCCGAGAACCACGGCGGCTCGGTCGAGGTCGACAGCGAGCTCGGCCGCGGCACGACGTTCGAGGTCCGCCTCCCCGCCGCGTAACGCAGAGCCCGGCCTATGCTTCGCGCCGATGGCGCTGGTCCTGCTGATCCGACACGCGACGACCGAGGCCACCGGCCGGATCCTCACCGGGTGGTCGGAGGGCCATCCCCTCGACGACCACGGACACGCCCAGGCCGAGGCCCTCGCCCGGCGCATGGCCGGCTTCCGCCTGGCCGCCGTCTACTCGAGCCCCCTCGAGCGATGCGCGCAGACCGCGGAGGCGATCGCCGCCCCGCACCGCCTCCACGTCACGATGGAGGACGACCTGGGCGAGGTCCGCTACGGCGACTGGACGGGCCGCCCGCTCCGGGTCCTCGCCCGAACCAAGCTGTGGCGCCAGCTCATGCGCGCGCCCTCCCAGACCCGGTTCCCGAACGGCGAGACGCTGGCCGAGGTCCAGGTGCGGGCGGTCTCGGCGGTGAACGCGATCGCAGCGCGGCACGCGGGGAAGACCGTGGCCGTGTGCAGCCACGCCGACGTCATCCGCCTCCTGCTCGCCCACTACTCCGGCGTCCATGTCGACATGTTCCAGCGCACGGCGGTGAGCCCGGCCAGCCTGTCGGCGGTGGTCCTGGAGGGCGCCACCCCCCGGATCCTGAGGGTGAACGACACCGGCACCCTCGAGGACCTGACCGTCGCCAAGCCGCCCCCGCGCAAGCCGGCCCCTCGGCGGGGGGTGGGAGGATAGGAAGCGTGGAGCTCGACCCCGTCGATCGGATCACCGCCGACGCGGTGGGCGAGCCGGGTGCCCGCACCTTCTACCTCCAGGCTCGCAAGGGACCCGAGCTGCTCACGGTCATCCTCGAGAAGGAGCAGGTCCGCCTGCTCGCGGCCTCGATCCTCGAGATCCTGCAGCGGGTCGGGATCGAGACGGACCCCGTGGCGATCCCCGAGGAGCGGCTGGCGCTCGAGGAGCCCCTCGAGCCGGACTGGCGCGCCGGTCGGCTGTCCATCGGCTACCAGGAGGAGCGCGACCTGATGGTCCTCGACGTCGAGGAGCTCCTGGCCGGCGAGGAGGACGACGAGGCCGAGGCAACCGCCGAGATCGAGCCCACCGTCACCGCCGAGGACGACGACGAGCGCATCCCCGAGGAGGCCCGCCTGTGGGCGAGCCGGGAGCAGATGCTCGCCCTGGCCCGCCACGGCGCTGAGGTCGTGGGTGCGGGTCGTCCCATCTGCCAGTTCTGCGGCCATCCCAAGGAGCCCGAGGGCCACTGGTGTCCGGCGACGAACGGGCACCGGGAGATCGGCTCGGTCTGAGCGTGCCGATCACCGACGAGGACCTGGCCGGGCTGCTCGGGGGCGGCGATCTGCGGATCCTCGGCCTGCTGGCGGGGGCGTCCAACGGGACGTTCCTGGTCGAGGCCCGGGCCGGTGAGCGGACCGCCCTCGCGATCTACAAGCCGCGGGCCGGCGAGACGCCGCTGTGGGACTTCCCCGACGGGACGCTGTGGCGGCGCGAGATCGCCGCCCACGAGGTCGCCGCCGCCCTTGGCTGGCCGGACGTCCCACTCACCGTCGAGGGGACCGGCCCCCACGGGATCGGGGCCGTCCAGGCCTTCGTCGACCACGACCCCGACCAGCACTACTTCGTCATCCGCCGGGGCCGCGAGGAGACCTTCATGCGCGTGGCCCTGTTCGACGCGATCGTGAACAACGCCGACCGCAAGGGCGGGCACTGCCTCCTCGGTCCGGGCGACCGGGTGTGGCTGGTCGACCACGGCACGTGCTTCAGCGAGGACCCCAAGCTCCGCACGGTCATCTGGGACTTCGCCGGCGACCCCGTGCCCGAACCCATCCTCCACGACGTCCGCGACGCCGCCCGGCTGCTGTCGACCGGCGACCTTCACCGGCGGCTGACCGAGCTCCTCTCCCCCGCCGAGGCCGACGCGACCGGCGCGCGGGCCCGAGCAATCGCCGAGACCGGCCGGTTCCCGGAGCCCGGCCCCGAACGACACGTGCCGTGGCCCCCGATCTAGGGCCGCGCCCGCTTTCACGCGGCCGGCGCCCGCAGCGTGTGAAGCCCGTGGACCCGATCCCCCCGTTCCAGCGGTTCCTGGACGAGCACCGCGCGGCCGTCTACCGCGTGGCGCGGGCCATGGCCGGGCCGAACGACGCCGACGACGTCTTCCAGGAAACGTTCCTGGCCGCGTATCGCGCGTACCCGCGCCTTCGCCCGGGCGGCGACCTGACGTCCTGGGTCCTGACGATCGCCACCCGCAAGGCGATCGACGCCGGACGGAAAAAGGCGCGGTCGCCCCTCCCGGTCGAGGACCTGCCGGAGCGGCCGGGGCGTTCCGCGGACCCGCTCGACGGCGAGCCCGAGCTGTGGGCCGCCGTCCGGGAGCTGCCGCCGAAGCAGCGGGCGGCCGTCGTGCACCGCTACGTGCACGACCTGGCGTACGCCGACGTAGCGGCGATGATCGGCACCACCGAGGAGACCGCACGGGCCAACGCCTACCAGGGCGTCAGGAAGCTTCGCGAGGCGTGGGAGGCGAGAGCATGAGCGACACGGCGATCCGCAGGGCCCTGCGCGGCGACGCGCGGGCGATCGAGGCGGCCTCGCGGGACGCAGCCGAGCGGCTCGCGGCCCGCCTGGCCGGCGAGGCCGAGGTGGCCTACGGCTACACCGACTCCCCCATCGGGCGGCTGATCCTGGCCGTCACCGACCACGGCCTGGTCCGCCTCCAGTGGATCGAGAACGACGAGGACGAGACCCTCCAGGAGCTCGCCGACAAGGTGAGTCCACGCATCCTCCTCGCGCCGCCCCGCCTGGACGACGTCCGCCGCGAGCTGGACGAGTACTTCGCCGGAGATCGCACCGAGTTCGAGGTCCCCCTCGACATGCGCATGGCGAAGGGGTTCACGCGCAAGGTCCTCGAGGCCACGTCGCGCATCCCGTTCGGCTCGGTCTCGACCTACCGGGACGTGGCGAAGCGCGCGGGCAGCCCCCGGGGGATGCGGGCCACCGGCAACGCCCTGGGGTGGAACCGGATCCCCATCGTCATCCCCTGCCACCGCGTCGTCCGCACCGGCGGCGGCCTGGGTGGCTACGGTGGCGGCCTGGACCGCAAGCGCACCCTGCTGGCGATCGAGGGCGTCTCGTTCGAGGACGGCGAGTGACCGAGGACGAGCTGCGCGAGCGCCTCGCCGGCGAGCCCGTCGGCACGCTCGCGACCATCGACCCCGACGGGAGCCCGAACGTCGTGCCGTTCGTCTTCGCCCTGATCGGCGACACGCTCTACACGACCGTCGACGCGAAGCCCAAGCGCACGCAGAGATTGCAACGTCTGGCGAACCTCGAACGCGACCCGAGATGCACGGTCCTGGTGGACCGCTACGACGACGACTGGAACCGCCTCTGGTGGGTCCGCGTCCGCGGCCGCGGCCGGGTGGCGGACGACCAGGCCGAGCGCGCCAGGGCGCTCGAGGCGCTGAGGGCGAAATACACGCAGTACGGCGAGATCGACCCCGGCGAGATCGTCATCGCCATCGACGCCGAGAGCTGGAAGGGCTGGTCCTACACCGACTGAACGAGCTGTCGAATCGCGAGCGGACGATGCCCGCGCTCGTGGCCGACGCCGGAGGGATCGAGATCTGGCCCCGCGCTGCTCGTGGCCATCGTGGTGTTCATCGGAGTGAGGTACGGCGGACGGCACGACGAAGACGAGCCGGAGGGCCCGCCCGGGTGTCTAGGCGTCCAGGAACACGGCGAGGCTGGCGGTGAAGCCGTGCAGGAAGTTGCGGCCGCCGACCGGGCCGAACTCTCCCGCGGCGAAGAAGCCCGCCGTCGGCACGCCCAGTCGTTCGGCGACCAGCGCGGCGTCGTGGTCGGGCATGCTGAACAGGCGTGAGCCCCGGCCGTTGCAGGTGAACAGCAGCGCCCCCGCCGGCCGTCCGTCCACGGTTCGCTCCAGCATCGCGCGGAGGTCCTCATCCGCCGACGCCGCGTCGCGGACGTGGAACTGGACGGTCTCGCCAACGCCGATCACGTCGCCCACCCCGATCGCGCCGGTCTCGGGGTCGGCGCCCAGCACGCCCCGGATCAGGAAGTCGCCCTGCCCGTACTCCGTCCGGTACTCGTCGATCACGCGGCCGATGTGCAGGCCGTTGGCCATCAGCTCGCGGTCGGGCGGCGCGAGGGCGGCGTAGGTCTCGCGGACCCGGTCGATCGCCGGCGAGCCGGCCAGCTCGTGGATGACGTTGCCCTCGGCCTTCGTGACCGTGAAGGAGCGGCCGACGGGCCGGCAGCCCTGGGACACGAGGGGCACCATCGTCACCGGCAGGCGGCACCCGACCGCGCCGTCCGAGAGCAGCTCGCCATCGCGGAACAGGACCGTCCCGCCGGGACCCGCGCCGCCGGAGGCCATGCCCCCCATGACGATCGTGCCCGGGGCGCGGTCGTTCAGCGCCCGCAGGAACGGGTCGGCGGGGAACGTGAATGGATCGCCGAGCAGCAGGTAGGCACCGGGGTCGGCGCCCTCGCCGGGCCAGCCCTCGAACGTCCCGCCGCCGGTGATCGGCTCGAACGTGAGGTGGAACGTCTCGGGCGCGCTCGGCAGGGAGGCCAGCCACACGCTGACCGCGGGCTCCTCCTCGACCTCGCCGCCCTCGCCGAGGACGGCCTCGGCCAGACACCCGAGGACGGCCTGGGGCGTCACGGCCTCGTGGACGGCGTCGAGGACCGACTGGGCGTGGCCGAAGAAATGCGGCGAGGCGAAGACGACCGCCAGCGAGACCGGCGCGCCGTCCAGGGCCTCGCGGGCCCGCATGGCCGCGTCCATCGCGGCGTCGCGGCCGACGCTCCCCGTCACGATCGCGGTCCCCGCCTTCACCCACCCATCCTCCCACCGACGCGGCGCGGATATCCTGCGAGCCCATGGGCACGAGCGCGGTCCGGGTCCCACCGATGCGCGGACGGAGGGTGCTGATCCGTCCCTACCGGCCGGAGGAGCTCGAGGCCGTGGTCGCCTCGTTCCGCTCGTTCGACCGGTTCGTCCAGCCCTGGGGACCGCCCCCCCGGCCCAAGCTCCGCCGACGGGTGCTCCGCTCGGGCCGGCTGTGGCGCGGCCGGGTGGTCATGGCCATCGAGTGGCGCGGCCGGCTGGTCGGCGAGATCCAGACCTACCGCCACTCGACGATCCCTCCGGACACCCTCGGGCTCGGCATCGCCCTGTTCGACGGGAAGGACCGGGGCCGAGGCCTGGGGACCGACGCGGTCCGGACCTTCACCCGGTGGATCCTCGACAACGGCCTCGCCGAGCGCATCGAGGCGGGAACGAGGCCGAAGAACCGCGCGATGCGCCGAGTCTTCGCCAAGCTGGGCTGGCGCTCGCTGGGCCAGGCCAAGGAGCGCGGCGTGACGTGGGCCATGTACGAGCTGCGTTCCGGCTGAGATCGCCTACGATCGGCGCGATGGCCGATCCCGAGGTCGACACCACGGTCGAGGAGCTCGAGCGCTGCTACCGGCACCCGAACGAGGTGACCCGGGTCCACTGCACGCGCTGCGGCAACCCGATCTGCCCGGCGTGCATGCACCCCGCGCCGGTCGGACACCACTGCCCGACGTGCGTGGCGAACGCCCGCCGCGACGCGCGGGTCCCCGTGGCCCGCCGGGCGAAGGGGGCGGCGATGGCCCTGCGCCGGCCGGGCGCGATCACCTCGGTCCTGCTGGCCGCGAACCTGACGGTGTTCGTCGCCGAGATCGTCATCAGCCGCGGCGCGCTGCTCGGGCTCGCGCGCGGCAGCTCGCTCGTCACGCTGTACGACATGGGCGGGGCGCATCCGCTGTCGATCGCGGCCGGCGAACGGTGGCGCCTGCTCAGCGCGATGTTCCTCCACGCGAGCCTGCTGCACATCGCGTTCAACTCGCTGATCCTCTACCAGCTCGGGAACGTGGTCGAGCGCACGTTCGGCCGGCTGCGGATGATCGCGATCTACGTGGTCGGCGGCTTCCTGGCCAGCGTCGCCTCGTACATCTTCTCGCCCCCGAACGTGGTGAGCGTCGGCGCCTCGGGGGCCGTGTTCGCGCTGGCCGGGGCGTGGCTCGCGTTCAACTGGCGCCGCCGGGACCTGGCGTTCTCGGCGATGAACGTCCGGTCGATCTGGCTGTTCCTCGGGCTGAACCTGGTCATCGGGTTCTCGCTGCCGGGGATCGACAACTCGGCCCACATCGGCGGGTTCATCGCGGGAGTGCTGGCGGGCACCGTGGCCGAGGGGTTCGGGCCCCGGCGGTCCCGCGCGCTGGTGGGGGCGGCCGGCCTCCTGACGCTGGTCGCGATCGGCGTGGCACTCGTCCAGTGGCGGACCGACCAGATCCTGGGCGGCCTCGGCCTGCCCGGGCTCTAATCGCCCGCGTCAGACCTCGCGGTCGGCCAGCAGCGCGTGCGCGGCGTTCCATCCCGGCGCGCCGGTGACGGCCCCGCCGGGGTGCACGCTGGAGCCGCACAGGTAGAGGCCGGCGACCGGAGTCCTCGGTCCGAGCCGCTCCCCCAGGATGTTCCCCGGCAGCAGCTCGCCGTGGAAGATGTTGCCGCCGGTCAGCCCGAACCGGGCCTCGAGGTCGGCGGGACCGAGGACCTGCCGGTGCTTGATCGCGGTCTTCACGTTCGGCGCGAAGACGGCGAGGGCGTCGACGACCGAGTCGCCGGCGGCCTCGCGCATCCCCTCCCACTCGGCCATGGGGACCGAGCCGGGCGCCCACTGCGCGAAGCACGAGGCGACGTGCTCGCCGGGCGGCGCCAGCGAGTCGTCGGTCACCGTCTGGATGAACACCTCCATGAACGGCGTGGCCGACACGCGCCCCGCGACCGCGTCGTCGAACGCGGCCTGCAGGTACTCGACGCTCGGGGAGATCTCGATCGTCCCCGAGTGCTGTGGCCCGGGCTCGGTCCCGGGCAGGGCGATGAAGTCGGGGAGCTCGGACAGGACCAGGTTGACCTTGACCACCGAGCCCGTCGTGTCGTTCGCGCGAACCCGCTCGGCCCACGACTCGGGGGCCTCGGCGTCGGGAAGCAGCCCGAGCGTCCGCTTGGCCTCGGCGTTCGAGAGCACGGCCGCGGCGTGGAGCTCGGTCCCGTCCTCCAGCCGGACGCCGCGGACGGCGCCGGCCTCCGCCAAGATCGCCGCGACGGGCGCCTCGGTGCGGATCTGGACGCCGAGCTCGCGGCAGGACGCCGCGAGCGTCTGGGTGATCTGCCCCATCCCACCGCGAACGTAGGACCAGGCGGCGGTCGAGCCGACCAGGTCCCCGCCGAACGCGTGGTAGGTCATCACGAACGCGGTCCCCGGATCGCTCGGGCCGGCGAACGTGCCGATCATCCCCTGGCTGGCGAACGTCCCCCGGATCTCGTCGCTCTCGAAGAAGGCCGACACGCACTCGTCGGCGCTCGCCGCCACCGCCAGGCGGTAGAGCTCGGCCTTGCCCCGCCGGTCCAGCTCGCGCTCCAGCTCCGCCGAGGAGGGGGGGTCGTCGCGGAGGATGAGCGGGCGGACCTCCCCGGCGACCTCCTCCCAGAACGCGTCCCACCGCCGGTACGCCTCGCCGTCGGGAGGGTGGATGCGCGAGATCTCCTGGACGCTGCGCTCGACCTCGCGCCACTCGATGAAGTAGCGGCCGTCCAGGAGCGGGGCGAACATCGCCGGGTCCTTCATGTAGTACCGCAGACCGTGCCGGTGCAGGTCCAGCGCGTCGACGACCTCCGGCCGGAGCAGGCCCATCGAGTACGCGCACGTCCCGACCCGGTAGCCGGGGAGGAGCTCCTCGGTCACGCAGGCGCCCCCCACGACGTCGCGCGCCTCGAGGACGGTGACACGGAGGCCGCGCCTGGCGAGCAGGCCGGCGGTCACGAGCCCGTTGTGGCCCGCGCCGATGACGATCGCGTCGGTGGCCGGTTCGCTGCTCACTGAACTAGTGAGCGTTCCTCGAGCCTCACCCGGGTCTGAACGCCGGGAGGCCGTCGGATGGGTGCGAGATCTCCGCGTACTCCGCGCCCAGGGCGGCGGCCAGCCGCCGCGACACGCGGTTGAAGCCCTCGCGATCCCACGACTCGACCGTGTCCGTGACCGTGCCGTCCTCGATAAGGAACAGGGTGGGGACGGTGCGGATGCCGTACGCGTTCGAGACGTCGTACGGCGGCGCGTCCTCGACGGACGGGAACGTGACGCCGAACTCGCTCGAGAACCGCTCGAGCTTCTCGGGCGGGTCCTGCCCGACCCCGACGACGTGCCCGGGATAGGCGGCCTCGAAGGTCTGGGTCACGGGCGCCGAGATCTGGCAGACCGGACACGTGACCTTGTACACGTAGACCGCCGTCGGGCGGTCGAACGCGACCCCGGGAATCTCGGGCGCACGCGTGCCGGGCTCGATGGCTGGCATGCCGCCAGCCTAGCGCGCATCCGGCGAGAGGCCGTCAGCCCCCGGTCGCGTGCCCGTTGCCGGAGGCCGACTCGCTCGAGGCCACGAAGGGGACCATCCGGTTCGTGAGAATGTCGTCGACCAGGCCGTAGTCCTTGGCCTGCTCGGCGGTGAGGATGAAGTCGCGGTCGGTGTCGCGGGACACCTTCTCGATCGGCTGCCCGGTGTGGCGGGCGAGGACCTCGTCCATCAACCGGCGGTGGCGGATGGCCTCTTTCGCGTGGATCTCCAGGTCGACGGCCTGCCCCTCGACGCCCCCGGAGGGCTGGTGGATGAGCACGCGTGCGTTCGGGAGCGCGAACCGCTTGCCGGGCGTGCCGGCCGCGAGCAACACCGCCGCCGCCGAGGCCGCCTGCCCCACCACCGTCGTCGCGACGTCGGGCTTCACGAACTGCATCGTGTCGTAGATCGCGAACAGCGAGGTCATCGAGCCGCCCGGCGAATTGAGGTAGATGTTGATGTCCTTGTCGGGGTCCTCGGACTCCAGATGCAGGAGCTGCGCCGTGAGCAGGTTCGCGACGTGGTCGTCGATGGGCGTCCCCACAAAGACGATCCGTTCCTTGAGGAGCCGCGAGTAGATGTCGAAGGACCGCTCGCCCCTCGCGGTCTGCTCGACCACCATCGGCACCAGGATCTCGCCCATCGCGCCCAGCCTCCCGTCGTGCGATACAGTGCAACCTGGCGGTTGCGTCTGGCGTCGAGCCTAGCGCGGCCGGCGGAGACTCGCAACCGCAGGGTTGCACATCCATTCGAGGAGATGACGACCACCACCACCGTCCGGCGCGAGGTCGACCTGCCGGGCGCGCCCGGCGAGGTGTGGGCCGCGCTGTCCGAGCCCGAGCGCCTGGCGGCCAGGTTCGGCGCCGAGGCGGCGGGCGAGTTCGGCCCCGGCGGCCGCCTGATGTTCCGGTGGCCCGACGGCAGCCGCCGCGACGCCACGATCGAGGAATGGGAGCCCGAGCGGCGCCTGGCGTTCCGGTGGGCCCCGTTCGACCGGGCCCTGGACGGCCGGACCCGCCGCATGCCGCCGACCCGGGTCCGCTTCGAGCTGCAGCCCGCCCCCGGCGGCACCCACCTCGAGGTCCGCGAGGAGGCGGCCTGACGATGACCGAGCGGCGCGACGCGGTCTTCCAGGCCCTCGCCGACCCGACCCGGCGCGAGGTCGTGACGCGCCTGGCGGCGCAGGGGAACCTGACGGCCACGGAGCTGGCCGCGGACCTGCCGGTCAGCCGGCAGGCCGTGGCGAAGCACCTGTCCGCCCTCGCCGACGCGGGGCTGGTCAGCTCCACCCGCGAGGGCCGCGAGGTCCGCTACCGCTTCACCCCCGGCCCGATGGCCGACGCGGTGGGGTGGATGGCCGACGTGGGGTCGGAGTGGGACGTCCGGCTCGACGCCCTGCGCCGTCACCTCGACGGGTGACCCCCTAACCCGAGCGAGACTCCCGCCACAGGAACTCGCGGAGGGTGAGGCCGCTGCGCATGACCGCGGCCGCGCGCTGGCGACCGACGTAGCGGTAGTGCCACGGCTCGTACGCGTAGCACGACCGGGCCTCGGCGCCCTCGGGGTACGTCAGGATGAATCCGAACTCGTGGGCGTGGGCGAGGGTCCATCCGCCCGCCGGGGTCGAGCCCCACGTGAGGTCGACGTCCTCGGCCCCCGCGGTCTTGAAATCGACGGTGGTCCCGAGCTGGTGCTCGCTGTGGCCGGGACGCGCCACCTTTCGCAGCGCCTCCTCCTCGCCCAGCTCGGCCACGCGCATGTCGAACAACGCGGCCTGCTGCTCGTACGTGCGGTGGGCGGCCTCGAGCTCGATGGGGTTGCCGGCGTCCGCCGCGGCCTCGCGCAGAGCCGACAGGTCGGCCACCACGAGCTGGCGGACCTGGTACGGGCCGGCGAAGCCGGCGAGACCGGCCGAGACCAGGTCGGGGGGCTCGTACTCGGGCGACAGCCGGAACCTCGTGTCGACCAGGGTCCGGTCCCAGAGCTCGTACGCGGCGTTGAGCGCCGCGCGATCCCGGTGGGCGCAGGGCGGCAGGGGCTCCGCGGGGGACGCCGGCGGGCCCGCGGTCGGCGAGCCGACTCCACGCGGTTCGCCTCCTCCGACCGCGGAGAGCAGCCGGGCGAGACCGAAGAGGACGGCCACGAGGATGACGAGGGCCATCGCCTGGCGGAAGCGGGCCTGGCGGTGGTCGCGAGGGGGTGCCACGCGCGAAGGGTCCTACGCGCCGGGGTCGGCGATCCCGTAGATCCCGCCGCCGCGCGTGCCAACGTAGATCCAGCCCTTGAACACGGCGGGGGTCGACTCGATGCAGGTCCCGTCGACGTTCAGCGTCCACAGCTCGGGCGGCCTCCGTCCCGGCGTGGAGATGTCGTACGCGTGCAGGATCCCCCCGCAGTCGCCGACGATCAGCGTGTCGTCGACGACCAGCGGCGACGTCCAGGTGTGGCCCTCGGGGAACTTGACCTTCCACCGCACCGTGCCGGTGGTCTTGTTGATCGCGATCAGCTCACCGTAGTGCGTGGTCACGTAGAGGAAGTTGCCCCACAGGGCCGGCGTCGACCAGATGCCGCCGTCGGAGGCGCTCCCGAGCTCCACGTGCACCGACCACACCACCGGGTCGTCGGGCTTGCGCGGGTCGAGCTTCATGATGTCGCCCACCTCGGTCTCCCGGGTGGTCGAGCGCCGCTCCTCGCCGTGGCGGGGGACGTACAGGAAGCCCTCCTCGTCGATGGCGATCGTCCCGTCGGAGTCGTTGCCGTTCCAGTACCGGAACACGCGCTCGATGTTCGTGCCCCCCTCGAGGATGTCGCTGATGTCCCATCCCTGGACCAGGCCTCCGGAGTTCACGAAGTACGCCACGCCGTCGTGGAACGCGACCGAGGACTCGATCGACACGTCGTCGTCGGGCAGGTCCGCGAACAGCTGGTCGTCGTAACCGGGCACCGCGGCCACGACCTGGGGGTCCACCGTGACCTTGCCGGCGTCGTTGTAGCCCCGGTTGAGCTTGATCACGTAGAACCACGAGTTCTCGCTGCCCTCCAGCAGGTAGTCGTCGATCACCAGCGCCGCGCCGTCCCAGTCGTCGTTCCACACCGGGTTCGAGACGCTGGTCTCGGAGTGGATCGACCACAGGACCTCGGGCGTCTGGCCCCGGTCGAGGGCCGCGATGCGGAAGTAGTTGTCGCGAGAGCCCGCGTAGTACAGCGGATACCCGTCGGGGTCGGAGGTCGCGGACCCCTTCGCCAGGTCGCCGGTCTCGAGGGGGTTGCGGACGGGCTCACCGGTCAGGCCGTCGAGGAAGTGGTAGTCGTGGTCGTAGGCGCCGATCCGCACCTCGATCGAGCCGTCCTCACCCTCGATGACGTTCGGCTGGCCGGTCCACCCGGTGCCGCACCACGTCGCACCGTCGGACGGCCCGCACAGGCCGCCGCTCGACGGGTACCGCCACCGAACGACGGGTCCGGACGGCACCGGCCCCTCGCCGTAGTACGAGCGGGTGGCGTTGCCCCGCCACGTGGTCAGCCCGGCGAACTCGGTGTTGATCGGCCCCGCCGTGGGCGAGGGCGTCGGCGACGGAGACACCGAGGGCTCCGACGGGTCATCCGGGAACAGGGTGCGTCCGGCGGCGTCGGGCGCGCCGTCCCCGCCGAACAGGCCGCTGCGCCACACCGCGACCCCGGCGATCAGCACCAGGACCGCGAGGACGAAGGCGAAGAAGCCTCTCGAGCTCGAGGGGCCGTGCGCGGGACGGCGGGAGCGGCGGCGTGGCACGACCGGATCAGTCTACGAGGGGGATCGTCCGCACGGCGGAAGGGGGAGGATCAGTCCTGCCAGGCCCGGTACGTGCCCAGCACCCGGACGAAGCTGGTGTGCTCGGCCATCTCGGCGAGAGCCTGCACGGCGAGCGGGTCGTCCGCCGCCGCCTGGAAGTCCAGATAGATCGAGTAGCGCCACGGGCGCGCGGCCTGGGGCCTCGACTCGATCTTGTGCAGGTTGATCCCCCGGTCGGCGAACGGATGCAGGCACGCGAGCAGCGACCCGGGGACGTCGGAGACCGCGAACACGATCGAAGTCGTGTCCGGCGTCCCGAACCGCGGGTTGGGCTCGCCGATGACGCCGAACTTCGTGTAGTTCTGGGGATAGGTCTGGATCCCCTCGGCCAGGATCGCCAGGCCGTACAGCTCGGCCGCCCGCCGTCCGGCCACGGCCGCCTGGTCGGTGCGGCCCTCGTCGGCGATCTGCTTCGCCGCGCCGGCGGTGTCGAGGGCGGGGACGGCCTCGACGTGCATCTGGGACAGGAACTCCTCGCACTGTGCGAGCGCCTGCGGGTGGGAGTACACCCGGCGCACGCCCCGAAGCTCGGTGCCCGGGACCGCGAGCAGGGCGTGGTCGACGCTGACGACGACCTGTCCGACCATCCGCACGCCATGGCGGAGCAGAAGGTTGTACGTCTCGTTGATCGAGCCCGCCTGCGAGTTCTCGAGGGGGACCACGCCGTAGTCGACCGAGCCGATCTCGACCTGCTCGAACACGGCGCGGATCGAGGCGCTCGGCTCGGGGTCGGCCTCGCCGAAGAACGCGCGGAGGGCGTCCTCGCTGTACGCCCCGGGCTCGCCCTGGTAGGCGACGTGGGGACGACCCTCGGGCACCGCCTTCAGCTCAGGCACTGCGCTCGTCCGCGTGCCCTCGAGGATGCAGCAGCCCGTACGTCAGCGCGTCGGCGAGCGCCTCCCACGAGGCCTCGATGATGTTGTCCGACACCCCGACCGTCGCCCATTCCTTCTCCCCGTCGCTCGACTCGATCAGGACGCGCACGACGGCCTGCGTCCCCTTCTTCTCGTCGAGGACGCGCACGCGGTAGTCGGTGAGGGAGATCTCCTCGAGCTCGGGGTAGGTCCGGGCGAGCGCCTGGCGCAGCGCGTTGTCGAGCGCGCCGACCGGCCCCGCGCCCTCGGCCGTGGCGATATGTCGCTCCTCCCGCGTCCGGACCTTCACGGTGGCCTCGGCCTGCGCGCCGGCGCCCTCTCGCTCCTCGACGTGCACGCGGAACGACTCGATCTCGAAGAACTCCTGACGCCATCCGTCGTGGCGGCGCAGGAACAGCTCCAGGGAGGCGTCCGCCGCCTCGAACGCGTAGCCCTCGGCCTCGCGGTCCTTCAGGGCGGCGAGGGCCTTCTCCACGCCGTCCTCGTGGAGCGGGACGCCGAGCTCGTCGGCCTTGCGGAGCAGGTTCTGCCGGCCCGCGAGGTCGCTCACCACGATGTGACTGGTGTTGCCGACGCTGGACGGCGTGATGTGCTCGTAGGCGTCGGGCCGGCGGGCCAGCGCGCTCACGTGCAGGCCGGCCTTGTGCGCGAACGCGTTGCGGCCCGCGTACGGCTGATGGGGGTCGGGGGACTCGTTGGCGATCTCGGCGACCACGTGGGCGAGCTCGGTCAGGCGCTCGACGTTCCCCTCGGGGAGCGCGGGCATGCCGAGCTTCAGGATCAGCCCCGCGGCGATGGGGACCAGGTCGGCGTTCCCGCACCGCTCACCGTAGCCGTTCACACATCCCTGGACCTGGACGGCGCCGGCCTCCACGGCCAGGAGCGAGTTCGCCACCGCGCAGCCGGCGTCCTGGTGGAAGTGGACGCCGAGCGCGGTCTGCGTCCGCTCGGCGACGTCCCACACCACCCGGCGGGCGTCCCCCGGCAGCGTCCCCCCGTTCGTGTCGCACAGGACCAGACGCTCGGCCCCGGCCTCCTCGGCCGCGCGCAGGACCGACAGCGCGTATTCCGGGTTGCGCCGGAAGCCGTCGAAGAAGTGCTCGGCGTCGAAGAACACGCGGCGGCCCTCGGACCGCAGG
>JBBDTT010000182.1:0-26432 GCA_040904285.1 Actinomycetota bacterium | reverse complement strand
TTCGTGCCGGCCCAGGACGCCTGCGTGATCACCCGGGGGTTCCTGAACGCCCGCTATCGGAACGGGCTCGGCGAGGGCGTGGACCTCGAGCCCGGCGTTCCCTATCCGGCGACGGTGCGGTTCATCGACAACGACTGGGTGATCCCTCAGGGCCACCGGATCGGCCTGGCCGTCATGTCCTCGAACGCGTGGTGGGCGCTGCCCGACCAGAACCGGTCGGACAACACCCTGCTCACCCACCCCGACGTGCGCAGCACGCTGATCCTCCCCGTCGTCGGCGGCGCCGCGGCCTTCCGCGCCGCCGGGCTCTGACGAACCGCGGTTCCTACAGCGCCGGCGCGGTCACGATCGAGTAGCTCACGCCCGTGACCTGGTTGGCGCGGGCCAGCTGGGGGGCCAGCCGCGTCACGCCCATCAGCCCGGCGTCCACGCCCGACGTGCCCAGCGAGGCGATGTGGACGCCGGTCGTCACGATGACCCCCACCGCCCGTCCGTCCGAGGAGATGATCCCGCTCCCCGAGTCGCCGGGGACCACGGCGCCCATGGCGAACACGTGGTCGGGGTCGGGCATCCCCACGGCCACCGCCGAACGGCCGGGCACCAGCAGCCCCACGCCGAGGCCCTGGCCGAAGTGGTGGAGCACGGTCGTGGCCGAGGTCGTCGCGCTGTTGATCCCGGTGGGACCGCCGAAGTGGCACATCTGGGGGTTCACCGGCACGCCGGGGTCGAGGCGGATCAGCGAGAAGTCCTTCGGATCCTGCAGCACCGCGTAGGCGAACTCGCCGACGCGCGCCCCGCTCGCGTCCCGGGCCTCCGGGCCCGTTCCCGGCGCCCACGACTGCTCACCGTCGCCGGGCAGGATGCAGTGACCGGCCGTGCCGATGTAGCTCCGGCCGTCGGATCCGTTGAAGACGAAGTTGAACGTGCACTGGCCGGCGTCGCTCTCGACGATCGCGCCGGGACGGACCCCAGGACACGACAGCGCCACGCCGATCGGGGCGGCCGTCCGGACCTCGATCAGGTCGCACGCCTGGCCGCCGAGCGTCCAGCTCGTTGCCGGGGACTGCCCGCCGATCAATGGAAGGGCCCCGGCCGGTGCGCCGAGGGCCAGCACGAACACCAGCGCGACGAGTGCGAGCCGCATGCTCCGCATCGAGCACCTCTCTCTCCCGTTGTGTCCCGTGCCGGGCGAGGCCGGGAGGTTCGTGTGGCGCGCAGGCAGAGCAAGTTCTTTCCGCCGAGGGCCCACCCTAACCCTCCGTGGCATCATGCGTCGGGCATGGGGATGGGTGAGCACAACCTCGCGGTGCTGGCCGAACGCGCGGCGGAGCGCTTCGGCGGGCAGACGACCCTGCACTTCGAGGGACGCCGGATCCCGGGCCGCGAGGTCCACGAGCGGTCGACCCGCCTGGGCGAGGGGCTGCGCGCGCTCGGCGTCGAGCCCGGCGACCGGGTCGTGGTGTTCATGGCGAACCGGCCGGAGGTCGGCGTCGTCTACTCGGCGCTGTGGCGGGCGGGTGCGATCATCACCCCCGCGATCTTCCTGCTTCCGCCCCCGGACCTCCGCCACATCCTGGAGGACTCCGAGGCGGTCGCCGTCATCACCACGCCCGAGTTCGTCGCCGTTGCGCGCGAGGCCGCCGAGGGCATCCCCTCGATCCGCTGGGTGATCGTCGCCGAGGACGCGCCCGAGGGCACGCTCGCCCTCGAGGACCTCGAGGCGGCGGACCCCGGAGAGATCGTGCCCCGCGAGGACGACGACCTGGCCGCGATCATGTACACGGGCGGGACCACGGGCCGGGCCAAGGGCGTGATGCTCACGCACGCGAACCTGTGGCACGCCGCCAAGGCCGGCCAGGAGGCGAGCTTCGTCTCGGGGGTCAACAAGACGCTCGTCCCCATCCCGCTCAGCCACTCGTTCGGGCTGATCGTCACCGTCGTCGGCATGCACGCCGTCGAGCCCGGCGAAGCCGAGCTGCTGCGCTGGTTCGAGCCCGTCCTGTTCCTCGAGGCCATCCAGGGCCGGCAGCTCCATCGGGCCACGGTCGTCCCGTCGATGCTCCAGCTCCTGCTCCAGCAGCCCCTCGAGGACTACGACCTGTCCTCGCTGCGGTTCATCACGAGCGGGGCGGCGCCGCTCCCGGTCGAGGTGGCGCGCGAGTTCGAGCGGCGAGTCCCCGGCGTCGAGATCTGCGAGGCCTACGGCCTGACCGAGAACGCGGCGGTGCTCGCCGTGAACCCCCCGCGCGCCCGGCGGCTGGGGTCCGTGGGCCTCCCGGTCCCCGGTTCGGAGCTGGCGATCCTGGGCGAGGACGGCGCGCCCGTGGCGCCCGGCGAACCGGGGGAGGTCTGCTTCCGGGGGCCGGGGGTCATGCCCGGCTACTGGCGCGCGCAGGAGGCCACCGACGCCGCGCTCGTCGACGGCTGGCTGCATACCGGCGACGTCGGCCGTCTGGACGAGGACGGCTACCTGTACATCGTCGACCGGATGAAGGACCTCATCCTGCGGGGCGGGTTCAACGTCTTCCCGCGCGACGTCGAGGACGTCCTGGTGCAGCACCCCGCGGTGGCGATGGCCGGCGTGGTCGGCAAGCCCGACCCGGTCAAGGGCGAGGAGGTCGTCGCGTTCGTCTCGCTGCACCCGGGGCAGGAAGCGGAGCCCGCCGAGATCGTGGCCTTCGCGAAGGAGCGCCTCGGCCGGTACAAGTACCCGCGCGAGGTCCACGTCGTGGCCGCCGTCCCGGTCACGCCGGTCGGCAAGATCGACCGCAAGGCGTTGCGGGCCACGGTTCGGGGGGTCTAAGCGTATGCAGGTGCGATGGTGGATCTACCTGCACGTCCTCGGTGCCTTCCTGTTCGTCACCTCCCACGGGGTGTCGATGTTCGTGTCGTTCCGCCTCCGCAAGGAGCGCGAGCCCGCCCGTGTCGCGGCCCTCCTGCAGGTGTCCGGTTCCGCGCTGTGGTTCTTCTACGGCGCGTTCCTGTTGCTGCTCACCGGCGGGATCGTGGCCGGCTTCATGCTGCACTCGTGGGGCCGCGGCTGGATCTGGACGGCGCTCGGCATTCTGATCGGCACGATGTTCTTCATGTACGCGGTCGCCACTCCGTACTACCGGAAGGTCCGCACGGTGACCGAGGCAATCGAGGGCGGCTCGGAGGCCGTCACGCCGGAGGAGTACACGCGGCTCCTCCGTTCCCCCCGGCCGTTCATTCTCGCCGCCGAGGGAACGGCCGCCCTGGTCGTCATCCTCTGGCTGATGCTCTTCAAGCCGTTCTGATGGGCTACCGGACGATCCTCGTCGCCACCGACGGGTCCGATCGCGCGCTGATCGCGCAGCGCCGCGCCGCCGGCCTGGCCCGAGCGTTCTGGGCCCGGCTGGTGATCGTCACGGCGTTCACCGACGAGGGCATCCCCCGGGACGCGGCCGAGGACGTCCTGGCCTACGCCGCGCAGGAGGCCCGCCGGGGCGAGGTCGAGACCGAGACCCGGCTCCTGGACGGTCCGCCCGGCGAGGCCATCCCGGCCGCGGCCCGCGAGACGTGGGCCGACCTGATCGTGGTCGGAAGCCTGGGGATGGGCCGCCCGGGACGGTTCCGCCTGGGCAGCGTGGCCGAGCAGGTGGCCCACGCGGCGCCGTGCGACGTCCTGATCGTGCGCACGAGCGGAGACACGCCGTCCGACCCGGCCGCCGGCTACCGGCGTGTGCTGGCCGGGACCGACGGGTCCGGGACCGCCTCCGAGGCGGTGGCCCGGGCGTTCGAGGTCGCCGAGGTGGTCCACGCCGAGGTCGCGCTCGTCTCGGTGGGCGACCCGCTCCTGGCGAAGATCGCTCTGGAGAAGACGGTGAAGGGCCTCTACGGGATCGCTCCGGCGCGTTCGATCCCCCGGGCCGGCGACCCGGCCGACGAGATCGTCGCGGTCGCGGGGGAGGAGGGCTCCGACGTCGTGGTCGTCGGCAACCAGGGCCTCTCCGGATTGAAGGGCCGGCTCCTCGGCTCCGTGCCGGGAGCGGTGGCCCATCGCGCGCCCTGCGACGTCCTGGTGGCTCGGACCACCGGACGCACGCTGGACGAGATCCCGCCCGGCCGGGCGGGGATCATCGAGGTCGACGGCCGAAAGGCCGCCGCCTACGTCGAGGACGACGGCACGGCGCACGTCCTGTCGGCCCGGTGCCAGCACCTCGGCTGCACCGTCGGGTGGAACGCCACCGACCGGACGTGGGACTGCCCGTGCCACGGCTCGCGCTACGCGTTCGACGGAACGGTCATCCAGGGCCCGGCGACCAGGGACCTCCCGATGGTAGGCCAGAACGGCGCGTCGGGGTGAGCGTGGAGCCCGAGGAACGGCGCGAGCGCGAACGCCGGTACGCGAGCGGCGAGCTGAAGTGGCCGCTGGCGTTCGAGGAGTGGCAGACCGCGGCCGAGGAGGTCCTGCCGGCGCGCGCGTTCGACTACGTCGCGGGCGCCGCCGGAACCGAGACCACCATGCGCGCCAACCGCGAGGCGTTCTACCCGTGGCGGCTGCGTCCCCGGATGCTCACCGGCAACACCGAGCGGGACCTGTCGGTGAACGTCCTCGGGCTGCGCTCGCCGATGCCGTACCTGCTGGCGCCGGTCGGGGTCCTGTCGCTCATGCACCCGGACGGCGAGCTCGCGGTGTGCCGCGCGGCCGCCGCCGCCGGCATCCCGTACTGCGTGAGCAGCGCCGCCTCGCACACCATGGAGGACATGGCGAAGGAGATGGGGGCCGAGCACCCCAAGTGGTTCCAGTTCTACTGGCCGAACGACCGCGAGGTCGCCGCGTCGTTCCTGGACCGAGCCGCGAACGCTGGCTATCAGGGGATCGAGCTCACCGTCGACACCCTGACCCTCGGATGGCGTGACCGCGACATGAAGACGTTCTTCCTGCCGTTCCTCGAGGACGGCCAGGGGATCGCGCAGTACGCCTCGGATCCGGTGTTCCGCTCACGGCTCGCGAAGGCCCCCGAGGAGGACTGGGCGCACGCCGGCGGGACGATGGTCGGGATGTTCCAGCACGTCGCCTTGAACTGGGACGACCTCACGTGGCTGAGGGAACGGACCGAGCTGCCCGTGCTGCTGAAGGGGATCCTCACGTCCGAGGACGCCGTCAGGGCCCGCGACAGCGGCATCCACGGGATCGTCGTGTCGAATCACGGCGGCCGGCAGGTCGACGGCGCGGTCGCCGCGCTCGACGCCCTGGTCGAGGTCCGTGAGGCCGTCGGGACGGGGTACCCCATCGTCATGGACAGCGGGATCCGCCGGGCGCCCGACGTCCTGAAGGCGCTCGCCCTCGGCGCGGACGCCGTGCAGATCGGCCGGCCGTACGCGTGGGGCCTGGCCGTCGGTGGGCAAGCCGGCGTGGCCCAGGTCCTCACCTCACTGTCCGGGGAGCTCGACGTGACGGCGACCCTGATCGGCATCCGCTCCGCCGCCGACCTGGATCGCTCCAGCGTCACCCGGGCCTGACCCGAGCAGGAACCGCGCCCGCGCGTCCCGAAACCTCAGGATCATGCGCCCCGTCCGCCGGCTCGCCGTCGTCCTCGTGCTGCTCACGCTCGTCGTCCCCTCGTCCGGGACGGCCGGGGCCGGGCCCGTGACCCATGATCCGTGTCCCGGCGAGCACCCCACCCGCCAGTTCGTGACCGGCAAGGGGGTCCTCGAGAACCTCCTGTTCGACGGCAAGGGCAACCTCTACGTCACCGGCGACGGGATGCTTCGCCGCTACGACGCCGCCGGCAACGAGACCGTGCTCCTGCAGGACATGTCGCTCGGCGGTCTGGCCATCGGTCCGGACCGCGCGCTGTACCTCGGGATCGGTAACGACATCGAGGCGTCCGTGATGCGGACCGGCGCCTCGGCCGTGTGGCGGATCACCCGCACGAAGCCGTTGAAGCACACGGTCTACGCCCAGGGCTTCGACATGGCCAACGGGATGTGGTTCGACCGGGCCGGCAACCTGTACGTGTCCAACGACTTCGGCGAGGGTCCCGTCCGGATCCCGCGCAGGAAGCCGTCGTCGTGGACGGTGTGGGGCGGCCAGTACGGCACGAACGGGATCGTCGTCGACCCAACCGGCAGGTACCTCGACGCCGCGATCACCTTCGACCAGGCCTCGCGGATCGTCCGCATCCCGCTCAAAGACCCGTCGCAGGCGCGCACCATCGCGGTGCTGTCGACCGGCGCGCTGACCCTCGAGCCGGGTGTGCACGTCCCGCCCTACGTGGGCGGGCCGGCGATGCCCCAGGGCCTCGACGACATGACGCGGGACGCGAAGGGCACCCTCTACGTCACGGCGAACGGTCCCGCCGGCGCGCTCCTGAAGGTGGACCCGAAGACCGGGACGGCCTGCATCCTCGCCGACGGGCTGGACCTGCCGTCGTCGGTCCGCTTCGCCAGTGCTTTCGGCGCGGACACCGGCAAGCTCTACGTCACCCAGTTCGGCGGCGCCATCACCGTCGTCACCCCGTAGCAGCCCGGAGCTAGTGACGGGATTCTTCGGCGGCCCAGTTGAAGATGCCCTTGGCCATCGTGCTGCGCTCCGCCTCGGCGCGCTTCGTGTAGACCTCGGCGTGGATGGCCAGCACCTCCGAGTCGTCGGGGGCGGCCAGTCGGGCGGTCTCGGCGAGGTGGCCCGCGAGGCGGAGGTCGTCCCCTGCCGCCAGCTCCCTCGCCCGCTCGGCGAGGCGTCCGGCGCCCCCGGCGAGCGACGCGAGCTCCCCCGCCAGCTCGGCCTCGGGGGCCGGCTTCAGTGACGCCGGGTTGCCGTCGTACCAGCCGCCGTAGCGCCGCCACACCGTTCGCACGATGAACTCGGGCTCGTCGTACACAGGCTGCAGGTAGGGGAGACCGGCCAGGCGGTCGGGGACGGTCACGGTGTGCAGGGCCCGGTCGAGCCGGCCCCCGTCGTTCATGACCGCGATGGTCTGCACCAGGAGCGACTCCAGCAGCTCCGCCGTCCGGGCGAGGGCCTCCTTCACCCGATCGGCGCCGACGACCGGCCAGCCGTGGCCGGGGAGGAGGATCTCGGCGCCGAACGCGGACATGCGCCGCAGGGCCTCGGCCCACTCGGCGGGGTAGCGCTGGACCTTCTGCGGATTGCCCGCGTTGGGCGTGCACCACACGAACAGGTCGCCGGTGCACAGGACCCGCTTTCCCGGGATCCACACCCAGGTCGCGTCGTCGGTCTCGCCCTTCGCGTGGCGAAGCTCGATCCGCTCGCCCCCGGCCTCCAGGTCCATCGCGTCGGCGTAGGTCTGGTCCGGGTACCGGTACTCGGTCGGCCAGTCCAGGCCGGGAGCGCCGAACTGGCGGCGGTTGATCAGCGCGTTGAACCCCCCCGTCATCCGGTAGCGGTCGAACCGGGCCGGGACGTTCTCGTGCGCGACCACCCGAGGGGCCGCCCATCCGTTCGTCGAGGCCTCCTCCTCGAACGGGCCGACCCCGAAGACGTGGTCGATGTGGCCGTGCGTGTAGACGGCGGCCTGGAGGGGGTTCGGGGTCCACGACCGGACGGTCTGGTGGATCCACGTCGCGGCGGGCGGCGGCCCGGTGTCGACCAGCACCAGCCGGTCGCCCGACGTCACGGCCGTGACGTTGCCGAACCCGTGGAGGAACGCGACCCCGTCGGCGACCTCGGCCAGCTGTCCGGAGCCCGCGAGGGGGTGGACGTCCTCGACCGAGAGCTCGCCTCGCCAGAGGCGGTCGGCGTCCTCGAGGACGCCCATCTACCGGGCGGACGCGGTCTCGCCGCGGAGGAACACCGACCTGAGCAGGTCGTCGCGCCCGCGGAGCTTCGACGACGGGCCCGAGAACCGGATCTCGCCGCGCTCCAGGAAGTAGGCGCGGCTCGCCACGTCCAGGGCGAGGTCGACGTGCTGGTCCACGAGCAGGATCGATAGGCCCTCGGCGTTGAGCCGCCGGAGGATCTCCAGGAGCTCCTCGACGATCTTCGGCGCGAGCCCCAGCGAGAGCTCGTCGACCAGGAGGAGCTTCGGGCGCATCACGAACGACTTCGCCAGCGTGAGCATCTGCTGCTGCCCTCCCGAGAGCGAGCCGGCGACCTGCTTGCGCCGCTCGGCGAGCTGCGGGAAGTACTCGAGGACGCGCTCGATGGCCTCGCGCCGGGCGGCCGAGTCCCGGCCGAACAGGAAGCCGCCCATCTCCAGGTTCTCCTGTACCGACAGCCCCGGGAACACGCCCCGCCCCCCGGGCATCTGGACGATGCCGGCCCGGACGATGTCGGCCGGCCGGACGCCGCGGAGGGTCGCGCCCTTCCACGTCACCTCGCCGGCGACGGGCTTCAGGACACCCGAGATCACCCGCAGGATCGTGGTCTTGCCCGCGCCGTTCGTGCCGAGCAGGGCGACGATCTCGCCCTCGCCCACCTCGAGGTCGATGTCGAACAGGACCTGCACCGGCCCGTAGAACGCCTGGACCCCGCCGAGGTGCAGGAACGGCTCGGCCGCCATCAGCCCGCCCTCCGGGTCCGGCCCAGGTAGGACTCCAGGACTTGGTCGTTCGAGACGACCTCGTCCGGGCCCCCCTCGGCGATCACCACGCCGAAGTCGAGGGCGTAGATCCGTTCGGCCACGGAGAGCAGCAGGCGCATGTCGTGCTCGATGAGCAGCAGCGCGCACCCCTGCTGATCGCGGACCCGCTGGAGCATCGGCCCGAGGGCCTCGGCCTCCTTCTGAGCGATCCCGCTCGCCGGCTCGTCGAGCAGCAGCACGCGGGGCTCGAGCGACAGGACCGACGCGAGCTCCAGGAACCGCAGCGTGCCGTACGACAGCTGGGTCGGATACGCGTCGCGCCACGGCCGGAGGTCGACGATGTCGAGCATCGCCTCGACCCGCTCGCGGGCCTCGCGCTCGTCACGCCGCCACGAGGGGAGCCGCAGCATCGCCGCGAACGATCCGCTCGACAGGTGCCGGTGCTGGGCGACGACGAGGTTCTCGTACACCGTGAGGTTGCGGAACAGGCGCACGTGCTGGAACGTCCGGCCGATCCCGGCGGCCACCCGTTCGTAGGGCAGGAGGTGCCCGATCTCCTCCTCGTCCAGCAGGACCCGTCCCGTGTCGGGCTTCAGGAAGCCGCCGATGACGTTGAACAGCGTGGACTTGCCCGCGCCGTTCGGGCCGAGCAGACCGACGATCTCGCCGGGGTGCACCTCGACGTCGACCTCCTGCAGCGCGGCGATGCCCCCGAAGTGGATCGAGACGTCGCGGGTGCGAAGCAGCGCGGTCACGACAGCGCGACGAACAGCCAGGCGAGCCCCACGTTGACGGCGAGGATCGCGACGACGACCGCGATGCCGAGGGCCGGCCGCTTGCGGATCAGCTCCATCTGGAGCCGCCCGACCTGAAGCAGGCCGCCCGGTCGGAACAGCAGGAACAGGATCAACAGCAGCGCCGAGTAGATCCCGAAGAACGCGAAGAAGAAGTCGGCGCCGGCGAACACCTGCTGCTGTACGACGAGCGAGATGGCGCCGAAGAACGCCCCGAGGCCCCGGTCCAGCCCGCCGATCGCGACGAGGGTCAGCAGCAGGATCGAGGTGACCTCGGCGTACGGAGACTGGAACGCGGAGGGCGTCGCCGTCAGCAGCAGGGCCGCCAGGAACCCGCCGCCCAGCCCGGCGATCATCCCCCCGAGCGAGAGTGCCACGATCTTGGTCTTGTAGACGTTGATCCCGAGGGCCTGGGCCTCGAGCTCGTTGTCGCGAACCGCGAGCATCGCCCGGCCCATGCGAGAAGTCCGCAGACCCTCGACCATCCACAGCAGGGCCAGGACGACGGCCAGGCACAGCCCGTAGAACGCCACGTCGTCGGCGAAGTCGATCGGCCCCAGGACCGGGCGCTCGACCAGCCATCCGGTGTTGCCGCCGGTCACGGCCCGCCATTTGAAGAACGTCTCGCCGAGCGCGTTCGCGAACGTGAGCGTCGCGATCGCGAGGTACAGACCCTTCAGGCGGACCGACGCCACGCCGACCAGGACCGCCACCGGGACCGTAGCCAGTGCGCCCACGGGAACCGCCAGCCAGAACGGCCACCCCCACGACGCGAACGCGAGGCCGGTGATCATCGCGCCGATGCCCGCGAACGAATAGGGCATCAGCGAGATCAGCCCCGCGTAGCCGGTGACGACCGTGATCGACATCCCGAGCATCGCGTAGATCAGGGCGTACTGGCCGACGAAGAACCCGAAGTCGCCGAACGGGATCGGCACCAGGGCGAGCAACAGGAGCAGGCCGAGCCCGGCCAGCCGGCTCTTGCGGATCCGGGGCTCGGGGACGGCCGGGGGCGCGCGGAGCTCGGTCGCTTCGTCCGCCGGGGCCTCGATCGTCGCCGACATCTACAGCTCCAGGGCCTCGAGCTCCTGGCGCGTCGCGAAGAACCGCTCGGTGCGCAGCAGGAGCAGCGTCACGATGAGGATCGCCGCGATCGAGGACCGCAGGTCGCTCCACGGCTTCGGCGCGAGGACCAGCAGCTCGCGGGCCAGACCGAACACGAAGCCCCCCGCGAGGGCCATCGGCAGGTTGACCAGCCCGCCGACGAGGGCCGCGCCGAAGGCCGGGATGAGCAGCGTCCCGAACGGGGTGAGGTCGATGACCGTGATCAGTCCGCCCTGCTCGCCCGCGGCATGGGGCAGGACCATCAGCAGGGCCAGCGCGGCGAGGCCCGAGCCGATGCCCCAGGCGATCATCGAGTGGCGGACCTCGTCGATCCCGGCGAGGGTGGCCGCCTCACGGTTCTGGGCGACGGCCCGCAGCGCTCGCCCGGTCATCGACGCGCGGAACCACACCAGGAACCCGAACGCCACCGCGACCGCGGCCGCGGCCGTGAAGATCTCCGTCGAGCGCACGCTGACCCGGCCGAGCCGGAGGTCGTTCACCGGGAGCCACGACGGGATCTGAGTGAACGCGGCGAACCCCAGGACCATCTGCGCGAGCGAGGACAGCAGCCCCGCCATCCCGATCGAGATCAGGATCACGATCACCTGGTTCGCCCGGTGCAGCCGGCGGAACACCAGCCGGTACGCCACGACGCCGGCGCCCACCGAGAACCCGATCGACAGCACCGCGGCGAGGGGGGTGGGCATGCCCGTCTTCGCCAGGAACGAGTAGCCGACGATCGAGAGCAGCCCGACCGCCCAGTGCGCGAAGTTCAGGACGCCCGTCGTCCGGTAGATCAGGACGAGCCCCAGGGCCAGGAGGCCGAACACGGCGCCGGCGGCCAGACCGAAAACGGTGACCTCGACGAACGGGGTGGACGTCGTCACGACTTCACGAACGCCCGGTAGAGCCAGTCGATGGCGCGGAACGGCTGCGCCCGGTGGAGCCTCCGCCCCCACGCGTAGCGGCCCACCCACCGAAGCAGGAGCAGGACCGCCACGACGAACCCGGCCCCGAGCGCCGCGGGCACGATCCAGCCGCCGGTCTCGACCCGCGACACCGCGAGCTCCGGCTCCACGGCCCCCGGCCCGCCGACGGGGCCCGGCGAGGGGCTGGGTCCGGCGGTGGTTGTCGGCGCGGGCGGCGGGACCGTCCCGAGACCCCCGCCCCCGAAGTCGCCGCCGCCGTTGCCGCCGGTCCCGTTCCCGCCGCCGAACGCCGGCGGGACGGGCTCGCGGCCCATGGTCGCCTGCACCTCCGCGCCGCCGAACAGGATCGTCTGCTGCGCCGACGCGAAGTACAGCCCCGCGGCGACGACCCTGAGGGCTCGTCCGTCCTCGCTGGCCGAGACGAACGGCGCGGCGATCCCCACCTGCAGGCCTCCGGGCAGCTCCAGGGGCTGGCCCGGGGGCAGCGTGATCGGCTCGCCGCCGAACCGGAGCCCCACGGCCGTCGTCCCGACCGAGAACTCGAGCCCCTCGGCCGTCCCGTCCGAGGAGAACTCGACGGTGGTGTCCAGCAGCTCGGCCTCGAGCGCGCCGCCCGCCCACACGATGTCGTGCAGTGAGGACTTCAGGAGGCCGTGGACCCGGCCCCCCCGCTCGAACAGGTGAACGATCGTCGCCCCCGACTCGGCGTCGGCCCCGATGCCGATGCCGCCGAAGGTGCACTCGCCGTTGCGGCACTCGGCCAGGTGGTAGGTCTCGAGCGTCTCGGTGGATCGGGACACGTAGTGGGCGTAGTCCTCCGTGTCTTCCTCGGGCGCGCAGCGCTCCTCGAACGTCGCGCGGTTCGGGGTGAACGCGTCGCTCTCGGTGTGCATGGCCGGTTCCTGCCGCCCCGACAGGTCGACGTAGGAGTCCGTGGCCAGCCCGTTGGCCACCCCGGTCTCGCCCAGGTGTGCCAGCGTGCCCAGGGCGAGCTGCTCGTTGAGCGTGATCGGGCTGGCCAGGGGCGGCCGGGCCTCCGCGCCCAGGGCGTCGCCCGCCCCTCCGTTCACGACGTCCGACCCCGGGGCCGGCTTCGGCTCCGGGCCGCGTCCTCTCGGTCCGAGCGCGATCTCCGCGGGGCAGTTGGGGGCGTGCTCGTAGGCGGCGTCGTCGCACCGGTACGGGTCCTCCTCGGGGTCGCAGGGCTGCAGGGTCTGGGCGGCCTCGATGACCTCCTTCGACAGCGACACACGGTAGGCGTAGGCCCGGGCCTCGCGCACCGAGAACGTCAGGCGGCTGGCCTCGCTCTGTCCGGAGGCCGGCGCGGACCAGCCCGTCGGCACCACCAGGAGCGCCGCGGCCGCGGCCAGGACCAGCCGGCGCCGTCTCACAGCCGGGTCAGGGACGCGGGGATCCCGACGTCGTCGATCGTGATGAAGTCGCCCGTCACATCGTCGAACCACGGGTCGTCCCCGGTGAACCTGATCAGCCACGCGGCCCGCGCCCCGAAGTGGTCGCTCGGGGAGGTGTTGAGGATCGGACCGATCCCGCTCGACCAGTTCCGCAGGTTCCCCACGGTCCCGGCGAAGCGCTCGCGGGAGAGCTCGGGTCCGGTCATGGCGAGCCACAGCGCGATGCCCGAGGTGATCGCCGCCGGCCCGTACGTGACGGCGTCCTCCGGTTCGCCGGACAGGTAGTCCCGCCGGAGGTTCCGCAGGTTCTCGACCGAGGGGTACTTGTCGGCGTCCGCCCACGGGATGCAGGGCAGCGTGGCGCAGTCGGTGATCATGTCCTCGCACGCGGTGCCACAGACTTCGGCGAGCGCCGTGACCCAGCACGACGGCACCGTGCACGCCCACTGCACGTTCGCGTCGGCTCCCCGCCAGCCCTGGGACCGCGCCTCCATCGCGCCGAACACGCCCTGCAGCGCGTCCAGGGCGAGGACCGCGTCGGGAGCCTGGCCGTTGTAGCAGGTGCGCAGGCGCGCGATCTCCGATCGCATCCCGCTCGAGGCTTCCTGCGAGCGCTTCAGCACCACGCAGTCCTCGGGGATCGGGTGACCGAAGTGCTCGGCGATGTTCATGGCGACCTGGACGTTGGTTTCGCGGGCCGTCGGGTCGGCGAGGATGCCGATCCGCTGGCGTCCGAGCTCGTTGAGCAGGTAGCCCATGTGTAGCGAGATCTGGGTGTACGGGTCGATGCCGGGGGAGAAGTTCCACGGCGCCAGCGACGGCACCGGCATCTCCTGGTAGTGGCACCAGATGGCGGGGACGCTCTTCGAGTTCTGGTACTGGGTGGCGGGTCCCATGAGTGAGGTCTGCAGGTAGCAGTCCCGGACCAGGAAGACGTTGTCGATGTCGATGAGCCGCCGCATGCCGGCGAGGGCCTCCTCGGGCGTCGAGGACTGCAGCGCGTAGATCTTCAGGGAGAGCTTGCGGCCGTAGATCCCCGGCCGGTCGGGGCAGCCCCAGTTGATGCCCGCCAGGTGGCCCTCGAAATGGTCGACAGTGTTCACGTAGTCGACGGTCACCTTCATGACCCGGGCGGTCTGCTCGCCGAGGGGCCGCAGCGCGCCGGTCAGCGGCAGGATCGTCCCGAGCTCGAGCGTCTCGGCCGTGAAGCCCTGGTCGGGGTTCGAGTTCGTCGCGCACTTCGCGTTCGCGCCTCCTCCACCGCCGCCGCCTCCACCGCCGCCCCCGTCGCCGAGGTCGACGCCCTCGTCGCCCTCCGCCGTCGCGGGCGTGGGCGACGCGCCCGGGTCGACGTTGCCTTCTCCCGCGACCGTGGTGACCTGCAGGGCGTGGCCTCCGCAGGCCCCGGCCAGCAGGGCCCAGGCGAGCAGGAACGCTCCGCGCCGGCGCTTCACGATCGGGCCTCCCGGCGCAGGTCGAGCTCGCGGAGGGATCCGGCGAGCACCGCCAGCGCGAGCGCGGTCGCGCCGAGCAGCAGGAACCACGCGCCCCAGCCGAATCCGGCGTGGAACGAGATGAACTCGGGGGAGGGCTCGGTCGAGGCCACCAGGCGGGCCGCCTCGGCGTCGACCGCTCGCAGCCGCATCGCGGACAGCACGATGCCCGCCACGGCGGCCGCGACGGGGGCCGCCTTCCAGAGGGGGCGGCGGTGCGCGGGCCACGCGACCGCGGTCGCGACGGCGAGGACCCCGGCGAGGGCGATCACACGCCCGGCGCCCGACGCGTAGCCCCATCGGAGCAGGACCTCCTCCGGCGCGAGCCCCCGTGCGGCGACCCTGGTGGCGCGCAGGTGCAGTCCGAGCCCTCCGGCGACGAGCAGGGCGCCCGCGGTGGCCTGGAGCGCGGGCGCGAGCTTGGCGGAGAAGGTCCGGTAGGCCGTGGCAGGACGGGCGGCGTCCTCCCGCGTCGCGTCGGGCTCGGCGACGGGCAGTGCTGGCTCCTGCCGCGGGGCGGCGGCGGAGCGACGGGTTGTCGAGACGGCCGCCATTGGGGTTCGCGGGATCGGGGGACGCCGTTCCCGCGTCATTCAACTTGATTCCATGTCCGGGCGTGGCCTCCTGCCCGACGACCCTTCAGGAAAACGGCGCCGGGGCCGATACGGAGGATGCATGGTCTCCGCTCCCACCACGCTCGATGCCCCCGTGCGAGAGCGCATCCGTCAAGAGGCGCGCATCGCCGGTCTGGCGCGCTCACGCCTTCCCTCGCTGAGCGACGTGGAGGGCCGCCGCCTTCAGCTGTGGGGGCTCGCCTCCGTCGTGCTGCTCGGGATGGCGGCCGCCGTGGGCCTGTCGGCCGGACCCGGATTGCAGGGACAGCTGGCGGTGCCCCCCGAGATCGTGCGCCTGTGCAGCGCGGCCCTGGCGCTCGCGTTCTGCGCTTACACGATCGAGAAGGAGGTCCACCTGCGGCGGCTCGCCCGCCTGCTGGTCGAGGAGCAGATGCGCGGACTCGCGCTCCAGTCCGAGGTCGACCGCCTGCTCGAGATCGCCCGGATCCGCTCCGATCTGATCGCGGCGGTGAGCCACGATCTGCGCACTCCCGTCACCGCCATTCGCGGCGCCGCCGAGCTGCTGCGAACGCCACTTCCGCCGGGCGACCGGACGGCCCTCTTGGACGCCCTCGACCGGCAGAGCCGTCACCTCCAGTCCATGGTCGAACAGCTGTTGATCGCGTCGGTCCTCGAACGCGACGGGCCGCCCCTCGACCTGACGACGATCGACCTCGTCGAGGTGGTGCGTGAGGTCGCCCGCGACCTGGCCGCCGCCCGGCGACCCGTTCACCTCGAAGCTCCCCAGCGGGCGCACGTCCGGGCGAGCGCCGAGGGGCTTCGCCGGGTGGTCGAGAACCTCGTGACGAACGCCTACCTCCACGGCCGTCCGCCGATCGGGATCCGGATCCTGGAAGCGGCGGGGATGGTCGTGCTGACCGTCGCGGACGCGGGCCGGGGGGTACGCCCGGCCGACCGGCGTCGCGTCTTCGAGCTCTTCACCCGGCTCGACCCGAGCCGGAACGGGCCGGGGATGGGCCTCGGCCTGGGCATCGTGCAGGGCCTGGCCGGAGCGTGGGGCGGACGGGTGTGGGTGGACGACGCTCCGGAGGGCGGCGCGGCCTTCCACGTCGCCCTCCCAGCGGCCCCGAGCACCGCGGTTCCCGCGGCCTCGGCGCACTAGTCGGTGCGGTCGAGGTCGAGCGAGCAGGAGTTGATGCACCACCGCTTGCCGGTGGGCCGGGGGCCGTCGTCGAAGACGTGGCCGAGGTGGCCGCCGCACCGAGCGCACGTCGCCTCGGTCCGGACCATCCCGTGCGCCGTGTCGGTCTCCAGGCGCACCCGGGAGGGATCGATCGGCTCCCAGAAGCTCGGCCACCCGGTGCCGGAGTCGAACTTCGTGTCCGCGGAGAACAGCTCGGCCCCGCAGCCCGCGCATCGGTACACCCCCGATCCGTGCTCGTCCCAGTACGTGCCTGTGAAGGCGCGCTCGGTGCCCTTCTCGCGGAGCACGTGGAACTGCTCGGGCGTCAGACGCCTGCGCCAGTCGTTCTCGGTGGCGGGGACCGCCTCGTTCTCGGATGGACTCATGGGGACCTCCCTCCTTCAGCCGTCATCATCTCGAACGGGAGGAGCGCTCGCCCTGTTCCCGAGGGGGTCCCCCGAGTGGCCGACCCCCGAGCGGACGTCCCCGGGGGCCCACACGGGCGACAGCCGCATTCCCGATTGTGGAGGGCCCCCTCGAACCGCCACTCTGTGCTCGTGGCGCTGAACGCATCGACCTATGGGGTTCGTCGGACCTGGATATCGGCACTCCGCCGCGACGCTCGTGACGAGCGCGGAGCGGCCGGACCGCTCAGCACGCCGGCCCTGCTGGAGACCCTGAAGTCCGACGGCTACGCCGTCATCCACGGCATCTCCACCTCCCGCGGGAAGCTCGACCACGTCGTGATCGGCCCGACCGGCGCCTTCGCCATCGAGGCCCGGGGATGGTCCGGGAAGATCGGCGTCAACGCCGTTCCCCGTCTCACGGTCGACGGCCGGGACGAGCACGAAACGGTGCGGCAGGTTCGCGGAGCGGCCAACGACGTTCAGAGCCGGCTGTCGCGAGCCGGCGTCGCCCCGTGGGTCTCGGCGGTCGTGGTCGTCCACGAGGACGCCCAGATGCCCCGGCCGCGGTTCGCGCTGGTCCACGACCGGGTCACCGTCGTGAAGACCTCCGACCTCATCGCGATGATCCGTCAGCACGTCGGGGCGCTCACCGGCCCCGAGATCGCGCGCGCCTCCGTCGCGGTCTCCGCGTAGCCCTCGTCCTCGAGTGCTCGCTCGCTCCACCCGCCTTCCCGCCGCTACAGTGCGCCGGTGGCCTCCTCCCTGATCGGCCTGAGCGCCGGCGAGATCGTGGCCGTCGTCCGATCCGGGGATGCGACCCCGGCCGAGGTGGTCCAGGCGCACCTCGAGCAGATCGAGGCCGTCAATCCCCGGCTGAACGCCTGGCAGGTGATCCGCGCCGAGCGGGCCCTGGCGGAGGCGAAGGCCCTGCTCCGACGACGACGGTCCCTCGCGAAGCTCCCGCTGGCCGGCGTGCCGGTGGCGATCAAGGACAACGTGCCGATCGAGGGAGAGCCGATGCGCGACGGCTCGCCGGCCACGCCCGACGACCAGCAGGCCGAGGACCACGTCGTGGTGTCCCGCATCCGGGCCGCGGGCGGGATCGTCCTGGGCTCGACCCGCGTGCCGGAGCTGTGCATCTGGGGGGTCACCGACGGCGCCTGGGGGATCACCCGCAACGCCTGGGATCCCGCCCGCACCCCGGGCGGCTCCAGCGGAGGCTCGGCCACGGCGGTGGCCTCGGCGATGGTTCCCGTGGCCCACGGCAACGACGGGATGGGTTCGATCCGGATCCCGAGCGCGTGCTGCGGCCTGGTCGGCATCAAGCCCGGGAGCGGCGTGATCCCGTGGGGCGACCAGGCCAGCACGTGGTTCGACCTGGCCGCCCACGGGCCGCTCGCCACGACCGTCGAGGACTGCGCCGCGCTGCTCGCCGTCATGGCCGCCCGACCGGACTGGGCCGAGGTCGCGCCTGCCGGCGGGCGGCTTCGGATCGCGGTCAGCACCCGGACCCCGACGCCCGGGGGACTGGTCGATCGTGAGTGGAAGGCCGCGGCCCGCGCCACCGCCTCGCTCCTGGCCACCGCGGGGTTCTCCGTCCGCGATGCGACCCCGCCCTACGCGATCAAGCACCTCCTGCCGGGCGTGTGGCGGTGGTTCGCCGGCGTGGAGGAGGACGCCCGCGACCTGGAGTGGTCGAAGCTCGAGCGCCGGACGGTCGGCCACGCGAAGATGGGCCGGCGGGTGCAGCGGCGGGGGTGGCTGAAGCCCGGTCAGCGCGAGGCCTTCCACGCCGCGCTGGAACCGTTCTTCGCCGAGCACGACGTCCTGCTGACACCGATGCTGGCCCAGGTCCCCATCCGGGCCGTCGAGTGGGGGAAGCGCTCCTGGGCGGCGAACATGGCCTCGAACAGCCGCTACGCGCCGTTCGCCGCTCCCTGGAACTTCGCCGGCTACCCGGCCATGGCCGTGCCCGCCGGGATGCACTCGAAGGGCGTGCCGCTGTCGGTTCAGCTCGTGGGGCCGCCCGGGGCCGAGCCGTTGCTGCTCTCGGTGGCCCGGCGGCTGGAGGAGCTCCGCCCCTGGGCCCGCCACGCCCCGGTGGCCGGGCTCTGACGCCGGGGCGCGCGAAAGGCCCGCGCGCCGGTGCCGAACCCCTCGGGGGGCCGCAGGACCCCGGCCCGGAGCTTCTCGATCGCCGTCATGCCGCCTCGTCCTCTCCCCGGACGCGAATGAGCCCGCCTCCACATCGGGAGACGGGCTCGCGCCGTCCGGACACTTCGTTGCCTCCGAGCCTCGGAGGCCGCATCCCCGCTCTCGCGGGAGGCACCTTGGGTGTCCGTCCCAGGTTGCCGGGCCCGAGCACGTACCGGGCCGCTCCCGATGCTGCGTCCCGATCTTCCCCGACCGTTCGCCCGAGCGTCAACCGGCCCGGGAGGGTTCCGCCCACACGGGCGCGAACTACAGGAGCGATGACCCGTCCTGCCCGTACCCTCTCGCTCGTGCTCGCGGCGACGACGCTGGCCGTCCTCGGCGCTCCGGCTGTGTCGGCGGAGCCCCTCGTCCCGAACCCATGGCTCGAGCGCCGCGTGCTGAACATGGCCCACCAGGGTGGGGAGATCGAGGCGCCCTCGGACACCCTGTTCGCGATGAAGACGGCGATCCACAAGGGCGCGGACGTGCTGGAGCTCGACGTCCACGCCACGGCCGACCGCGAGATCGTGGTGCTCCACGACGCGACGGTGAACCGGACCACGAACGGCGGCGGGCGCGTGGACGAGCTCACTCTGGCCCAGATCAGGGCGCTCGACGCGGCGCACTGGTTCGTTCCCGGCTGCGGGACCTGTCACGGCCGGCCGGCGAAGGAGTATCGGTACCGCGGCATGGCCACCGGCAGACGCTCCATCCCACCGCGCATGTTCGCGTTCGGCATCCGCAAGACCGATTTCCGGATCCCCACCCTGCGAGAGGTCTTCCAGGCCTTTCCGAACGTGCCGATCAACATCGAGATCAAGAACAGCGTCCCCGACACCGAGGGTTACGAGAGCCTTCTGGCCCGGCTGATCCGCAACCACGGGCGAACCGAGGACGTGATCGTCGTGTCGTTCCTGGACCACGCGATCGAGCAGTTCAAGGTCCACGCTCCGGAGGTCCCCACCGCGACGGCGACCGTGGAGACCGCGCTCTTCTACGCCACCGCGTTCAGGGCGCTCCCCGGCGCGCCCAATCCTCGGTACATCGCGCTCCAGGTTCCGATGGTGTTCGAGGGCATCCCCGTGTTGAGCGCGGACTTCATCGCCAACGCCCATGCCAACGGCCTCGCCGTGCACGCGTGGACGATCAACGACCGCCCCACGATGGAGCAGCTCATCGACTGGGGGATCGACGGCATCATGACCGACGTGCCGACGCTGCTCGAACGGGTCCTGACCGAGCGCGGCGTCAGGTACGTGCCCTGAGGTTCGGGCGCTCGAAGCGTCCGAACACCCAGGCCAGGCCCACCAGGAAGACCGCCGGCACCAGTTCCCAGACCGGCCGCTCGATCCACCACGACGCCGTCGTGTCCCCCAGCTGCCCGAGCCCCAGCGGCCACAGCAGCAGGATCGCGATCAGGAACGCGGTCATGTGCCACAGGAAGAGCGTCATGACGATGGTGTTCACGGCGATGACGCCCTTCCACACCCGGGCCCGCTGGAGCCATCGCGACAGCGCCGGCCGCAGGAGCATCACCGCGCCGATGCTCCAGATGCCCATGGCGAGCATCATCAGCGTGGGCGGGTTCGTGTTCGTGATCGGCTCGACGTCGGTGCCGAGGAGGCTCCTCGGGTAGATCGAGACGTCCGGCCAGATCCGGTTGAGGTTGGTCAACACTAGCATCGTGGCCAGGCCCACCGCCGCCATGGCGGCGTACTGCCACCGGGGGCGGTTCCCCAGGCGGCCCTGGGCGTAGAAGTAGCCGAGCTGGTGGGGGAGCAGGAACACGAGCCACACGTTTGCCTGTCCGATCCGGGGCACGTCCAGCCCGAACCGAAGGACGTCCACGGCGATCGCGCCGAGGATCAGCGCCACCGGAACGGCCCATCCGAACCGCTCGTGCAGCCAGACCGTGACGGGGGTGGCCATGACCACGACGAGGTAGACCGCCAGGAACCAGAGCGGCCCGAACGGCACGGTCGCGCCGGGCGGGCGCATGCCGCGCAGCCAGGGGACGCCCTCGCGCAGCCCGCCGGTGTCGGTGAGGTGCAGGATCACCTGGATCACGACCCACACCCCGATGAAGATCAGCGATGGCTTGAGCAGGCGCACGGCGCGGCTCCACAGGAAGGCTCTCATGGGGAGGCCCTTGCGGCGGTGGGACATGTACGACGTGTAGTTCGAGAAGCCGCCCACGAAGAAGAACAGCGGGATGACCTGCATCGCCCAGGTCAGCATCCACAACCACGAGGTCAGCCCGATCGCGCTGACCGTCCCGATGATGCCCTGGTGCCAGTAGATGACGCCGATGAACCAGTGGCCGAAGACGACGGTGATGATGCTCGCCGCGCGCAGGAAGTCCATGACCCGGTCCCGGTCGTCCGGCGTTGACGCCGCCAGGTCGGCCAGGCCGGAGGGGCGAGCCTCGGTCGTCACGATGGAAAGTATGGGCCCCGACCACGGCCGGTACCAGGCTCCCGCCGCTGCGGTTCCTCGGCTACGCTGCGGATGCCGTGCCAGGTCCGTTCCGCACTTTCGTCGCCCTGGGCGACAGCGTCACGGAGGGGGTGGGCGACCCGCTCCCGGGCGGCGAGCTGCGGGGGTGGGCCGACCGGCTCGCCGACGGCCTCCGGGCGCTGAACCCGGACCTCGTGTACGCGAAGCTGGCCCGGCGGAGCCTGGTCTCCCGCGAGATCCTCGAGCGCCAGCTGGGGCCGGCCCTCGAGCTCCGGCCCGACCTGGCGAGCGCGATCGTCGGGATGAACGACGCCATCCAGCCCGACTTCGAGCCGGGCAGCGTCGCGGGACCCCTCGAGGAGCTGGTGACGGCGCTGGCCGGCGCCGGCGCGACGGTGCTGACCTCCACACTCCCCGACGTCTCGCGGCTGCTGCCGATCCCTCCCCGGGCTCGGGCGCGCGTGCGGGAGCGGCTCGGGGCCGTCAACGAGGTCGTCCGTGAGGTCTCCGCCCGCCTCGGGACGGTGCTGGTCGACGCCGAGGTGTTCCCCGAGGAGCTCCACTCCCGGAACTGGAGCCTGGACCGCCTGCATCCCAATTCCCGCGGCCACCTGCTGATCGCGAAGGCGTTCGCCTCCCAGCTCGAGTCGCTGCGCGGCATCGAGATCCCCATGCCCGACCCGGAGCCCGTTCGCCGGCTGGGGCTGGAGAACGCCCGGCACGCCCGGTGGCTGGTCGGCCACGTCGCCGGCGGCCAGGCCCGCCGCATCCGCTCGCGGCTCCCCGGTCGCCGCGAGGCCGGGTAGCGCCCGCTGGATGGCGCCACCGGTGAGCTCATGAACAGCATGTTTCGTAGGGGTCTGCTCGCGATCGCGACGCTGGCGCTCGTCGTGCTCCCCGCGGCGCCCTGCTTCGCCTGCTCGTGTGGCGCGGCATCTCCAGAAGAGCAGGCCCGCGCGAGCGAGGTGATCTTCACGGGCGTGGCATTGGACGACAACTCCCGGGAGGGCTCCTTCGCCGAGGTCGCGGTGCGCTTCGGTGTGGATGCCATCTACAAGGGCGAGCTCGAGCCCATCACGACGATCACCACCAACAACCAGCGCAACGCGTGCGGCTACCTGTTCCGGGCCGGGAGCACATACACGGTCTTCGCAAGAGTCTTCGACGGCAAGCTCCGCACCAGCAGTTGTTATGCAACGACTGAGGGCGAGATCGAGCCCGCGGAATACGCTCTGCCGTGGGGCTCGCCGGTTGCCGCTCGGCCTGAGATCGTCAACGAACGCGAAGACGCGCCGACGTCGTCTCCGTGGGTCCCCTTTGCAGTGGTGGGGGCCACCCTGCTGCTCGCTGCGGCCGCGATCTGGCTGCGGCGGCGGGAGCGACCGGAGCCTCGGATGCGCCCTCCCTCGTAGCGCTGGGCCTTCAGTCCTCGTTCGAGACGACGTAGGCGATCGCCTGGTCGAGCGTCAGCTTTCGGCCGCGTTCCCAGGCCGCCGCCGCGACCTCGGGATCGAGCGCGTCCCGCGCCACGGCCTCGGGGTCGCTGCCCACGGCGTTGAGGACCTCGGCCGGCGCGCCGCCGCCGACCCGTTCCCGGTTCGCCGCGTCGGCGCCGAGCAGGACGATCGCCCGCTCGAACCGCCCCTCCAGCACCGCCAGATACGCGGCGCCCCAGATCGACTGGCCGAGCCCGGTCGGGTTGTCGGCCTCGCGGAAGAGCTCGATGGCCTCCACCAGGGCGGTCCGGGAGCCCTCGACGTCGCCCAGGAGCGCCTCGCCGAGCGAGACCCCGCTCAGCGAGTCGGCCAGGTGGAAGCGGTTCCCGACCTCCCGGTACAGCGCGACGGCCTCCTTCATCGCCTTCACCGCGCCGAGGGGCTCGCCGGTGAGCATCGCCTCCTGGCCGAGCCAGGCCAGGATCGTGGCCTCCATCAGCCGGTCGCCCGCCGCGCGAGCCCGGGCCAGCGCCTCGTGGAGCTCGGCCCGGGCCCGGTCGCGGTCGCCGGCGATCAGGTAGATGAACGACCGGTCGTACAGGGCGTTGGCGATCCCGGCCTCGTCGCCGGTGGCGAGCCACGCCTCGACCGCCGCCTCGTACCAGACCCCGGCCGCGGCGTAGTCGTTCTGCCAGTAGGCGAGCCCGCCAGCGGCCGTGAGGGCCTTCGCCCGGTGCCGGCCGGCCTCGTCCGCCCCGGGTAGGGCCAGGGCCTCCTCGGTCCACGACCGTCCCTCTCGCAGATGCCCCCGCTGCTGGAAGAACCGCCAGAGCGCCCCGGTGACGCGGAGGGGCTGGGCGGCCTCGCCCAGGTCGAGGGCCCAGCGCAGCGCCGCGCGCACGTTGTCGTTCTCCAGGTCGATCCGGGTGAGCCAGCGCAGCTGGTGTTCGCCGATGAGCTCCGGCTCGGCCTCCTCGGCCAGTGCCGTGACCCACTCGGCGTGACGCCGCCGGATCGTCTCCGCCTCGCCGGATTCCTCCAGCCGCTCCAGGGCGAACTCGCGGATCGTCTCGAGCATCGTGAAGCGGACCTCGCCGCCGGCCTCCGAGCGGCGCAGCAGCGACTTGTCCACCAGGGAGTCGAGGCCGTCGAGCGTGTCGACGCCGAGCTCCTCGCCCGGGTTGCACACCCGGTCCGCGCCTTCGAACGCGGTGCCCCCCATGAACGCCGCCAGCCGCGCGAACAGACGGCGATCGGTCTCCTCGAGCAGGTCGTGGCTCCACTCGATCGCGCCCCGCAGCGTCCGCTGGCGCTCCGGCAGGTCGGCGGCCCGGCTCGTGAGCAGCTGCAGCCGGTGCTCCAACCTGGGCAGCATCGCGTCGGGTGTGAGGACCTTGACCCGGCTCGCCGCGAGCTCGATGGCCAGCGGCAGCCCGTCCAGCCGGTAGCAGATCTCGGCCACCGCCGGCGCGTTCTCGTTCGTCACCGCGAAGTCCGGTCGCGCCGCGACCGCCCGGTCGATGAACAACGCGACCGCCTCGTACTGGCTGACCGCCTCCGCGTCGGGGAGCGCCGCCGGGTCGGGCAGGAGGAGCGGCGGCACCGGGAACTCCCGTTCGCCGTAGACGTGCAGCGGGACCCGAGAGGTGACCAGGACCTTCAGCCGGGGGGCCGCCTTGAGCAGGTCGGACACGAACCCGGAGGCGTCGGTGACCTGCTCGAAGTTGTCGAGCACGAGTAGCAGCTCACGGCCGGCCAGGTGCGCGGCCACCGACTCCGCCATTGTGCGACCGGACTCCTCGCCCACGCCGAGCGCCTCGGCCACCGTCGAGGCCACCAGCCCGGGGTCCATGAGCGGCGAGAGGTCGGCGAAGAACGCCCCGTCCGCGAACTCAAGGAGCACCTCGGCCGCGGCGCGGATCGCCAGGCGGGTCTTACCCGTGCCCCCCGGGCCGGTGAGGGTCAGCAGCCGTGCGTCGCGCAGCGCCTCCGCCACCTCGGTCACGACCTCGAGCCGGCCGATGAAGCGGGTGGGCGGCATGGGCAGGTTGTTCGGCCGTGCGTCGAGGGTGCGGGGCGGCGGGAACTCCACCGGCAGCCCGTCGATCTCGAGCTGGTGGAGCGGCTCGGGGCGGGGGAGGTCCTTCAGCCGGTGCAGGCCCAGGTCCCGGAGGCCGACGCCGTCGGGAAGCGACCCCTCGACGAGCCCCCGGGTGGCTCCGGTCAGCAGGACCTGTCCGCCGTGGGCGGCGCCGGCCACCCGCGCCGCGCGGTTCACGTCGATCCCCGCGTAGTTGTCGTGGCCGAGAAGGCCTTCCCCGGTGTGCACCCCGATGCGGACCCGGACGTCGAGCTCGCCCGGCCAGGTCTCGGCCTGCAGGCTCCGCTGGATCTCGGCCGCCGCGCGGATCGCGGCCCGGGGCGAGCGGAACACGAGGAAGAACGAGTCGCCCTCGGTGGAGACCTCGACCCCCTCGCACTCGCTCACCGCGGCGCGGACCAGCGCGGCGTGGCGCTCGAGCAGCGAGGAGTAGTCGGCGCCGGCGGCCTGGAGCAGGCGGGTCGAGCCCTCGATGTCGGAGAACAGGAAGGTGACGGTCCCGGTGGGAAGCTCGCGCGTGGACACGGCGACCGGATTCTAGGTCCGCCCCGGCCTGGCCCCTCGTCTAGGCTGGCCGGGCATGGTCCGGGCGCCGCAGGTCTCGCCGCGCGAGCTCGGGTTCGATCCCTCGAACCCCGGATTCGTCGCCGACCCGTACCCCGCGTACGCCCGGCTCCGCGAGGGCCACCCCGTCCTCTACAACCCCGACACCGACCAGTGGATCGTGTCGCGCCACGCCGACGTCAACGCACTCCTGCGCGACCGGCGGTTCGGCAGGACGTACCTCCACCTGGCCACGCACGAGGAGATGGGCCGGCCCCCCGAACCGGACTGGCTCGGCCCGTTTTGGTTCGTGATCCGCAACGGGATGCTCGACCGCGAGCCGCCCGACCACTCGCGGTTGCGACGGCTGGTGTCGGCGGCGTTCACCCCCCGCACCGTCGAACGCCTGCGGCCCCGGATCCGGGCGATCGTCGACGGACTCGTGGACCGCGTCGCCGGCAGCGGCGAGTTCGACCTCATCCGCGAGCTCGCCGAGCCGCTCCCGGTGACGGTCATCGCCGAGATGCTCGGGATCCCCGAGGCCGACCGTCCGCACCTCCGCCCCTGGTCGGCCGACATCTGCCGGATGTATGAGCTGCACCCGACCGAGGAGGATGGGCGCGTTGCCCTCGCCGCCGCCACCGAGTTCTCCGAGTACCTCCGCGGGCTGATCCGCGAGCGCAAGGGGGCGCCGGGAGAGGATCTGATCAGCGAGCTCGTCCACGCCGTGGACGCGGGCGACCGCCTCACCGAGGACGAGGCGATCGGCACGTGCGTCCTGTTGCTGAACGCCGGGCACGAGGCGACGGTCAACGTGACGGGGAACGGATGGTGGTCGTTGTTCCGCAATCCCGCCGAGTTGGAGCGGCTGCGCGCCGACCGATCGCTTGTCCCCACGGCCGTCGAGGAGCTCATGCGCTTCGACACGCCGCTGCAGATGTTCGAGCGGTGGGTGCTCGAGGACGTCGAGGTCCTGGGAGAGCGCGTCCCGAGAGGCGCCGAGCTCGCCCTGCTGTTCGGAAGCGCCAACCGGGACCCCACGGTCTTCGCGGAGCCGGACCGGCTCGACGTCGCCCGCCACCCCAACCCCCACATGGCCTTCGGGGCGGGGATCCACTTCTGTCTGGGCGCGCCGCTCGCCCGCGCCGAGCTGGAGATCTCGTTCGGCACCATCCTCGAACGGCTGCCGAACCTCGAGCTGGTGCGCGAGCCCGAGTGGAAGCCCGCGTACATCATCCGGGGGCTGCGCGAGCTCCGGGTCGCCTCCTAGGCCCCTGTTAACCCGCTCACAACCT